>JABDRH010000569.1 GCA_013041835.1 Desulfatitalea sp.
GCAAATCAGGTTCATGGGGCTAAAGGGGATCATCTGGGCGTCCGGCGCGAGACGATGCACCAATGCCAACTCGATGAGCTGCCAGAACCACTGCAGCTCCGGGTTGTTCCCCAACAGATACCAGCCGTCACTGGGTGCGACCTTTTTCAAGTTTGCCTTTGCCAACGCCTTCTCCTCATCGCTCAGATGTGGCAGTTTATCGATGTCGGCGGCGGTGCGAACAATCGGCAACCGGATCCCTTTGGGTTGCTTGGTTTGTGCCGTCTTTTCCTGTCCCATAACATCCTCCTTTTTCTTTAGGTCATTCATCGTGACATGATGATTCTAAATTAAGTCAAATGATCGATGGAATTTCTCTTATCCTATTTTCCCCTTGCCTGCATGTTCTGGAAAGAGAAATAATCACGCGTAACCCAACGCACAGGAACCAGGGGCCAGGTCATCGTGATGCTCGTTTGCGGGGTTTGAAAGTTCCAGTTGATACCAAACAACCAGGAAGGCAGTCCCATCTCGGGAATGAAAATCGGATAGAACAGTCCTCCCCGAAACAACCGGCCCTTCTGATCGTAATTTTCAAACCAGGTAATGGTGAACGTTTCTTTGTCAACGTAAAGTATTCTCTTGCCATAGATGTAGGTAGCGTCTTTCTGAATCAGTTCCAGCACATAGTGAGGCCGTCTTTCCAAGCGAACGTTTTGAATTTCCAGTTTGCTTGGCTCGATGCATTCTATCCCATCGGTGGAGTAGGCGGGTACAAGGTACTCTCTTTCCGCAAGAATTTTAAATTCATATGGGTATAGGGTGGGCGATAATTGCTGGTGAAATCCCCCGCCGTCATCATACGTGACGTTTGATCCGGCGCCTGTATCCTGGGTATCGGTCCCGGTCATTTTCCTGATTCTTCTAAGCATGGCCGAATACAAATAGATCTCAACAGGATCCGTCCCTACTTTTGTTACAATGTACGTGCAGTTTCCGTATGCGTCGCGCGGGGCAAGCGCGGTCAGATCCATATGATCCAACTCATGCTGTATTTTTGCCCTTTCGTCATAAACCCCCAACGGTTCTTCATACACCCGGCCCCATAGCCGCAAATAGGGCCCCCTGCCGATTCCCATGTAGGTTTGCCTGAATTTGCCGCTCCAACAGGTGTTATAACTCATTCCAACGTTCTGATCGCATCCGGACGGATTTCGGTACATAAAATTGTAAATGATCTGCATGGCCTTCATTCTTTCCGAACCGGAAGGCTTTGGAAATGGGATTCCGGATATAAAGGTGTCCGGAAGAAAGAACCCCTGCGCATCCTGCTTGGTCTTGCCCATGTTCCGTAAGGTGGCCTCTGTATAGGGCAGCGGGTAATAGATTTGCTGGGTCGGCACGACCTCGAATTCGGCAAAACACCCGCCAAAAGGCGGCTCTCCGGGCTTAAAGAACTTCTCGTACATTAAAGGAATCATCAATTCCTTAAGTCCCGGATATTTCTGTTTATCCTGATAAGTGTATTTGCCGGGCTGGATCTCGGGCGCAATCTTGCCCACCAAGTCAGATGATTTGAATCCGGTGGCTTCAGCCCACTTGGCTTTCATGGTCGCCATATCATGGCAGTAATGGGCATAGTCCTCGGCAGGCATGATCTGTTTGGGGCCGTATGTTTTTACCACCGGCCTGGGATCGTTTTCAAAGAACCTTTTTGCTTCTTGCAGCTTTTCAAAATCCGGCATGTATTGCTCCGCGCCCATGGTCACGGGCGCTGCGGTAAACGACACCATTAAGCAGAAAACGAATATTCGCAGAGACAGGACCCTGATTTTTTTCATGTCATCCTCCATTTCATTTTCATTTGTAGTATAGATGCTGAACCGCTCAATTGAACTGTTGCAGCCACACAAACCCCGCTGACTCAGCTAAAATTTATACTGGGCCTTGAACGAAACGTAATCCTTATGATCATATATCTGCATCCCTTGCCCTTCTTTGTTGCCACCAAAGAATGTCGCACCCAAAACAAACGACCACTTGTGGCTGTGTAAATACGTCATCGTCGGTTTGACAAGATAGGAATCACTATTCCACAAATGATTCCAGGCAACCATCGGGATCAGGCGCGAGAGCCAATAGTTTGTGCTGACCGAAATTGTCGTCACATGGTTATATTTTTCAGCAGCGCCTTCGGTGCTGAATACCCTGTTCTCATAACCATCTTCAATATCCGAGATGTGACGCAAATAGTACTGCCCGGAAAACTTAAACTTCTGGTTTGGATTTAACCAGCGGATCGGCACTGACATCTCCAAGCTCCCGGCGATCCTCATGTCGTCGTGCTCTTCAAATTCGGCATTTGTAAGGTTATAGAACGTGCTGTTAAACAGGTATGCCCACTCCAGCCGGAGAAACGGCGCGCTGATTCCGCCGATCCTGGGTATGAAGCCAAGCTCCCTTGCAAACATTCCGCCGATCATCCTGCGAATGGGGAAATAGCCGGCCTGGTCAAAATGTGCGGTCAGTTGACCATCTATGATCGTGGGAGGGGAAATGCCGATTGTATGCGTCAAGGGGCCGATATCTCTGCCATAAAGAAAATTGAAACTGACAAGCGCTTCACCGAGCAATGCCTGCAACCTTACACCGATCCTGCTATCCGACCATTCCTCTGGTTTTTCGAGACGAAGATTTGTTGATCCAAACAAAGTTCCGGGGGGAAAGGGCGCGGGGACCTCTATATATGGCGCCCATATGCCCCACACTTCATTGCCGGAACCCGCACCACGCGTGTATATATCATTGTCGACGATCGGATCCCAAACGACTTGGAAGTTAACATTCGAAACCCAAGCGGACGTAAGAGGCAAGCCTTGGTCATACCGCACCATCCAGGTTGGAACGATCGTTGTCTCAAATTCGATATCACTGGGGCCCCTTATTGCATCCGTCGGGTTGAGCTGGTCCAACAGCCTGAATCCGGTCATCTCACCCCAAGACACAATTTGTTTTCCGACACGCACCATGTTGTTGCCCGGTGTCCATGTTGCGTGAATTTCCCTCAATATTCGCCAGTACTCGTCATCAAATGCCATTTCATCGGACTTGTCGAACTGTCTTCTTTTCCACGTGCTGTCATCGCTGTAGATAGGGTAAACCAAGTTATAGTTCAGTGTCGTCATGCCGTACAGCTTTAGACGGTTGGACGGCTTGTAATCTCCCTCAAAAATCGCGGTCGTAAGCGCTTGATTGATACCTTGATACGTGTCGTATTCGTCTTGCCACCCATATTGGACGGATTGCGACAGTTGCCCGAAAAGAGATAGCGGTCTGTCAAAGACCGAAAATGTAGTCGCCTCTAAAGGATTTGGTGCACCAATCACAAGACTTAAGATGAATGCAAGAAACAGCCCGATGAAACCCTTTTTCATGGTCATAGTGTTACCTCCTCATCCAATGCTGGTGTTTGTCTCCGTTTACGAGGCCTTTCGCTTCATTTCAAACTCAACCCCTTGACCCTGTTGTCTACGCCATCATTTTTTATCGGGAAATGCCTATTGTTGCCCCTCCTTCCATCAAAGCCGAAGACTTTAATTCAGCCCTGCGAATGAATTTCGGCTTTATGACATAAAGCATCAAAGGATGTAACGTTATGGTTAATATTGCGTTCGCGCTCAAGATGATCGCCAGAAAAAAACCGACATCGGACTGAAATTTCAAATCTGAAAAGAAGTACCATGGAATGATCGGCAAAATGATCGTCAGCGCGGTGTAGAAAACTGCTTTTCCGCAGGTACAGATGGACTGGGTGATGGTGTTTTTCCAGTCTCCGCCTTGAATCGGAAATTCTTCGATTGCGCGGCTGTAAAGGTAAATCGCAAAATCGATCCCCACGCCTGCTCCGATCGCAAAAACAGGGAGCGTATTTATCGAAAGGCCCATACCCGTCAAAGCCATATAGGCGGCAGCCAGGCTGTTGGACAGGATCAACGGTACCGTCAACATGATGCCCGCGACAAATGACCTGAACAATAGTGTCATGATGACAAAAAGCGCGGAGTAGATCATCAGATCGATGAGAAGATGGTACCTTTTCATCGATTCATTGAGGGCGATCTCCATTCCGATCCTTCCACCGGCCAGCTTAAATTCACCCTTTTCGACTTTCATGGGATGCGTCTTGAAAAAAGCATAGGCGGCGTCCCGGATTCTGAGCAGGTTGTCCGACGTATGATCCGCGAAAAACAGAATCGTCTGGCCGCTTTGCTTTTTTTCGTCTATGAAGCGTGCAAGATATTGGACACCCATGCTTTGCGTGACATACGAAATGCAAAATCGCATCACATTGTCCTGCATGGGCAACTGGTCCCATACCTCATCCGCATCGTGCCAGATCGTGTTTACCGCCTTTATGACGTCATTGAGTGAAAGGCTTGATTTATAGATGTCGGGAAGGCGCTCTTTCATATAGCGACCAAAGTCTTCAAACGTGTTCAACACGGCTGGGTCACAAGCCGATTCCGGCTCTCCCTGATAATACAAAACAAGGCTTTCCGAAGAGCGATCGAATTTTTCGTTAATGATGCGCTGGTCCTGGTTGTACGCATGGTCCGGGAAAAGAATGGGTGAACCCGGCGTTGGATCTCCAATCTTGAGTTCTCCAATCTGGATTACCGCTCCCACGGCAACCAGGAGGATCCCCCCCCCGACCACCCATCTGCTGGACCGGCTCCGAATTGAATGGTTGGTGATGGACATGATGGCCCGCGCCAACCCGTCATTCTGACATGTCTCCTTTTTCCATGCGCCGGTATTTACTTTCCACCGGAGAAGGCTCGCGATCACGGGAACCAGGAAACCGGTTAAAGAAATGGTGGCCATCCAGAAGCTCATGATAATGGCGAGCTGCTGCATCAGAATGATTTTTGCGGCAAAGAGAACGGCGAACCCGGCAACGTCCGTGGCGACGGCTGTAACGTTAGGAAGCCACATCGTACGCATTGTTTCATAGCAGGCAAGCTTTTTGTCTCCTTTCGATGAGTCGAGTTCCTCGAAATACCGGTAGGTTATCTGTTGCGCGTTACCGATCATCCTCGCGCAGATGAGGAAGGCGACGACGTAAAGCAAGGGGTTGAAGTTTATGCCGGTGAATCCGATAAAGCCCAGGCCCCAGACGGTAAGAATGAATGCGTTGCTCATGACCGCAATCATGCCCACCGGGTTTCCTCGAAAGATGAGCACGAGAACGACAATCATGGCAAGGATGCTCAGGAAAAAGATAAATAGGATCTGCCCCTTCAAGCTGTAGATCCAGCCCATCAGAGAAGGAAATCCAACGATGTGAACAGAGCTGTTCGCATCCGAATAGTCCTTCACGAGCTGTTGGAGCTTTTGGTGCACCAGCGAATACGGCACTGTTTCGCGGAATTCGGTCACCAGCAGCGCCGCGGTCCCGTCTTCGGATACCATGGTCCCGCGATAAGATGGAGACATATATATTCGCTTTTTCAGAAGATCCATCTCTTGTGCAGTTTCCGGTGTCTTATTGAAATAGAGCGGCGTTACGGATATCTCACCTTTTGCCCGCGCCATGACGGCCTTCGACCCAAGCGAGGCAATCGACTTCGTCAATCCCCGATGGACTTCCTCCCACAATTCAACCTCCATGGTCATCTTTTTCAACTTGTTGAGAAACGCCGTGTTGAATATGTCCCCTTCCTTTACTTGGATTGCAATCACCGCCCCCGACGCCCCGCTTCCAAAGATCCTTGAAAACTGAAAGCTGAGTTTCAGATAGGGATGGTCGTAGGGGAACATCGCTGCAAGCTGAACCTGTCCGCGAATTTGAAAGGCACCATATAAAAAAATTGTGGTGATGATGAGCAACAGCACCAATGCGGATATCCTGTGCTTTGTGACTGCCCAGTAGAACCGATCCGGCTTCGTTGTTTTTTGTACGTCCTTCACAATTCCTCCTATAGCCAACGCAGGTGTCAAGCAAGCGCTACGCCACAGCCCCAATATCTTTCACACGGTTTATGCAACAGGGATATGAAACATACTTTACTTTCCAATCGACTGCCACGTACCCGATAAACTTGGGCCATCGTTGTGATAGATACTCCCTTCCATCCCCACGACGGCGAACCCGAAAGTTTCTTTCGGCGCAATCCGATAGAACCATCTATAGCCGATGGGCGGCTGAAAAGATGGTTTTGTCCAGGTTTTTCCTTCATCCATGCTCACCCATATGCCCTCTTTTCCAGCGATCGCCACCATTTGGCCTGAACGGTCGGTGGTAACGGACTTGAGCGCAACCTTGCCGAGTCCCGTTTGAATCGTTTGCCATGTCCCGCCGCCATCCGTCGTCGTGACAACATGGCCGTCTATCCCAACCGCCCACGCTCTGTGCGCATCGACAGCCGTAACGCCAAACAGGTAGTTCCCGGCTATGATTTTGCCGGTCTGCATATCCTGTCCAAATTCACCGGCCTGCCATTGCCAATGCGCCCCCCCATCATCCGTGTGGTAGGTATAGCCATATTCACCCACCGCCCAGCCGTTTACCGGATCCGAGAACGACACGGCTTTGAGGATAAAGTCCTGATCGCTGAACTGTACCGTCCAGGTCTTGCCGCCGTTATCCGTATAAAGGATGTAGGTCTTTTCCGTGACGATCCAACCTTTGTCCGGTGAGACAAAAAAAACATCCATCAGATAAAAATTTTCGACGGGACTCTCCTGCGGCGCCCATGTATTGCCGCCGTCTTCGGTATGAATAATGGTGCTTGCGTCGCCCACGGCCCATCCGCTTTTCGAGTCGACAAAGAAGACGCTGGTCAGGGTTGCTCTCGTACCCGTATTCTGGGCCTCCCATGTTGCGCCCCCGTCGGTGCTGTGGTAAATGACGCCGTATCTTCCGCACACCCAACCCTGCCCTGCCTCGGGAAAACTGACCCCGAAAAGGTCTTCGCCAATCGTATGCGCATCGCCGAAGGCGCTCATTGGCATCATGAGCAAACAAATTACGCCACACAGCAAACTTGTCCAAAGCAGGTGGCTGGATGCTTTGTTCCACCGTTTTTCAACTCTCGACGCGGCATGAAGCTTTTCTTTCACAATCAACGTTCCTCCTGCTTGATTTTGCCGATCAGAGATCACGCGAGGGGGAAGGCGATCACCAACCCCACCTCCCCTAAGCTAATGCGAAACGATAGAACCGCGTCATTTGCCGGTTTTCTGTTTGTACAGTTCCGGAACGAATCTCGGTAAATCCTGAAATTCCTTGATGCAATGCTCCCGCATCGCATCAAGGAATGGTTGCGGTGTTGTTTCCGGAAATGTAAAAATGGAATGTAAGTTGATTCCTTGACTCGATGCAGTGAACGTATGAATGAGCTGGCCCATCTTTTTATCATCCGGAGTCAGCAAACTCCCCCCACCTCCGGCTTGCAGACCCACACGGAATTCACAGTAATATGGCCAAATCATCTCCTTTATGATTATGCGGGACTCAGTGGCGCCAGGCGGTAAAACCACTTCGGACACGAAATGCATCTCGGGACACCATAACCTATAGTAAGGAATACTATTGACCATCCACCACTGAAACATCTCCGGTGTAATACCGGCTATTTGCTGGTCAACCACGACGTCCACCGTCTTGTCCCCTGACTCCTCGAAAGCCTTTAGCAACAGTTCATGTCCTGTTGGCGGTTGCTCATAACGTTCCGGGTGCTTATACAATTGCGGTAGAAATCTTGGCAGATCCTGGACTTCCTCTTTAAAATGCGCCCGTATCGCGTCGCAAAACGACTCAGGCGTCTTGGCCGGGAGGGTGTGCACGGCCTCCATTATGATGCCATCGGATGTTGGTCTGAGTCCGCCGCCGACTTTTCCCATTATTTCGCCATCAGGGGTTAGCAAATGAAGTCCTCCGGGACCGACGCCGATATTCAATTCACAATAATATGGCCATATCATTTCCTTGATAATCCCACGCATTTCACCCTCAGACGTCTGCCACCGTTCCTCTACAAAGTGCATCTTGGGGTACCACAACCGGTAATACGTTGGAATATTGACCATCCACCACTGAAACATCTCCGGGGTAAGACCAACGACTTCCTGTTCATCCGTGAATTCCACCATCTTGCCATCGGATTCCTCGAAAGCCTTGAGCAACAGTTCATGTCCTGTCGGGGGAGGTGTTAGATTTAGCACTTTAGCCATTTTTTTTCCTCTCATTCGATGTTTGTCAGGCCGAAACAGAAATCCAATATGCCCGGAATCCCTTGTATCGGCTCCGACATTACCTGATGTGACCCGCTGTAACCCTTTTTTCGTTTTGTTTTACGACAACCTTTTGGTGAGAGATGCTTATGCTTTTCATTTTGATATGGACGGTCGGAGGATGGGGGGGGGCTGGCACTCTGAAAGAGTAGTTTGGTCCGGTTCTCGCTAATGTCAATTCGGTGCTCTAATTGTCCAACCGTCATTATCCGCCCCATAACCATAACGTTCGCGCTTTTGGTCATACTCAAGTACAAGTTCAAAGTTGGTAAGCCGATTTACCTCTTAAAAACTGACGCTGCATATCCATCCTCAGAGCCACTACACTTGAACTGTACAAATCATAGAACCAGGACATTTGATTTGATTTTCTATAATTCCAGCAATGTTTAGAGCCTTTTTACCCTCCTTTTGCTGATTGTGAATGCAATGGCCTAACTGCCGAAAGCGGCACAGCGTAATTCGCCACAGAATAACCCGTTTTTCTGATCGTCGTTTCAAAACGCCAAAGATAAAAGCTTCTCTATCAGTGTGCGTCGTTTCTCTTGCCGTTCAATGTTCGGAGACGCGAACAATGGGAAGCCCTTGTTGCACTATATGCAATTTTATTGCGTTTAATGCAACTTAATATAATAATTTTTTCGTGTCAATAGATTTTATAAATTTCCATCATAAATAGAATGCCGCCAGATCAGTTGGTGAACCGCGTTCATTCTTTAAATCTTTTATTTTCAGGCAATTATGGAAGCCTATTAATAGCTCGCTCTCTTTGGCGATTTTCATTCCAGGGAAAACGTAACGTCTCGAGGAACTATCGAAGAATAAAGAAAGGGGGTTACAGAAAGTCCGTAACCCCCTTATTATATGATAGGTATTATATGATAGGCTGTGTTTTTACAGAAAGGCCGGTTCGTATTCAGATCTCAGATTTTCAGAAAATACAAAACTTACAATCGGACACGCCGACAGGCACCGACTATACCCGAGTGCCCCTAAAAGTCATACCTGGCAATATTCCCGCCTTTACTTTGCCTTCTAACGCATCGCCGTTGACTTTCGCCTTAAACTTGACTTTCTTATTGGCCATCGGGCCGGTTTCCGACTTGACCACCCAATTCAGCTCATTGCCGTTGATCTTGCCCTCCACGATATCCACCGTTCCCATGGGGCCGGTCACTTTGCCGGTAAGCGTGTCGCCGTCCGTATGTAACTCCAACTGACCCTCTATTTCGCCCATGGGTGTTTTTTGGAAATATTTATAGTTGCCGTCAATCGTCATCTCATCTTCTCCTTATCTTTGATTGTAGTTGTAATAGGCTAATACGCCAAAAGCAGAACATGATAATCTGATGCAAAAAAACCAATTTTTCTGCATCGTCGTTTTCAACCGTCTAAAATAAGAATTTCTCTCTCAGTGAATTTACTTCCTCTCTCCGTCCTATTCTCAAAAACAGGAACGCCGAAAAAAAGTGATTCCAATAATATGCAAGCCTGGCGCAGCTCAGGGACTGTAGGACAATATTTTATATGTGTCAAGACACTTTCTAAATATGGTTCATCTATTGAAATGCTTTAGGTTGTTTGCAACGGTGGTGTTCTTTGAGGTGCGGGCAACGGCTGCCAAATGTCGTCCCCAAACAAAAAAGGGCCACGCAAATTTTCGCGTGACCCTTTGATTTTCTGGTGGGCCGTGAAGGAATCGAACCTTCAACCTACTGATTAAGAGTCAGGTGCTCTGCCTAGTTGAGCTAACGGCCCGCTGCATGAATGGGCTTGCTAACAATTTTGGCATGGCTTGTCAAACACTTTTCCGCTTGGCAACGCCAGTAAATGTAGCCCCCTTGTGAAAAAACGCTCCTGCTGCCGCTTTTGGCTATGGACTTTCTCCTTTTAAAAGCATATTCAAAAAATCAGTACATTATAGATTAATAGCGTTTGGCTCGGGGCGGATGCCGCAGCGATGGCCAAATGGAACTTAAACCAAATGGGAGGAGGCGTATTTCGAATGCACTTGAATAAGCGTGTCATGATTACCGGTGGATGCGGATTTTTAGGCTCACATGTGTGCGAACAACTTCTGGCCAAAGGCCATGAGGTGATCTGTGTGGACAACTGCTTCACCGGTTCGAAACGCAACGTACGCCACTTGGCGGATCACCCCGGTTTTGAGTTCGTCCGTCATGACGTGACCTTTCCGCTGTATATCGAGGCGGATGACATTTACAACATGGCCTGCCCGGCGTCGCCCATTCACTATCAATTCGATCCGGTGCAAACCACCAAGACCAGCGTTCACGGTGCCATCAACATGCTGGGACTGGCCAAGCGTTTGCGGGCAAAAATCCTGCAAGCCTCCACCAGTGAGGTGTACGGTGATCCCGAGATTCACCCCCAGCCTGAAACTTACTGGGGCCGGGTTAATCCCATTGGTCCGCGTTCATGCTATGACGAGGGCAAGCGCTGCGCGGAAACGCTCTTTTTCGACTACCACCGCCAGCACCGCCTGAGGATCAAGGTGGCACGTATCTTTAACACCTACGGCCCACGCATGCATCCCAACGACGGCCGGGTGGTTTCCAATTTCATTGTTCAAGCCCTAAAAGGTGAACCGATCACCGTCTACGGGGAGGGCCAGCAAACCCGATCGTTCTGCTATGTGGACGATCTGGTGGATGGCCTGATTCGGTTGATGGGCTCGCCCGATGAGTTCACCGGGCCGGTGAATTTGGGCAATCCCGGCGAGTTCACCATACTGGAGCTGGCTCAGAAGGTGATCGAGCTGACCGGATCACGTTCCAAAATCGTCTTCAAGCCGTTGCCGGCGGACGACCCACGCCAGCGAAAACCCGACATCACCCTGGCCCAGGCCGAACTGGGCTGGCAGCCCACCATCCCCCTGGCCCAAGGGCTCAAAAAAACCATCGTGTACTTCGAGGATCTGTTAAAACAGGCACCCTAACTCGTAGATGACGTTTTTTCGTTTTTTCCGGTGCCCGCCGCTACTTGTTCGGTAAGCCGGGTCGTGCTGTACCCCTGCACTATATCCACCAGCCGAACACGGCCGCCGTAGGATTCCACCACGGCTTTGCCCACTACCTGTCCGGGCGCGTAGTCCGATCCTTTGACCAGGATATCGGGTTTCAGTGCCCGGATAAGAGTCAGCGGCGTGTCTTCGGCGAAGCAGACCACCATGTCCACGCAGGCCAGCGCCCCGAGCATGGCCGCACGATCCGGTTCCGATAGGATCGGACGGCTGCTGCCTTTAAGCCGCTTGATGGAGGCGTCGGTGTTCAGGCCTACCACCAACCGGTCTCCCATGGCGCGCGCTTGGTACAGCAGGCTGATGTGGCCGGGATGCAGCAAATCGAAACAGCCGTTGGTAAAAACGATCGTGTCACCGGCGATTCGCCAGGCATCCACTTTGGCCTTCGCGGCCGGTATATCGGCCACCTTGCCGGCCGCAAAGGGATAGAACCGTTGCAGGTCGTTGTATTTCAGGGCCGTGGCCAACTCCGAGGCCAAAATCGGTTGGGTGCCCAGCTTGCCCACCACGATGCCGCCGGCCAGGTTGGCCAAGCGCGCCGCCTCGGTTGCCGGCAGGCCGGATGCCAGTGCGGCCGCCATGGTGGCGATCACCGTGTCTCCGGCGCCCGATACATCATAGACCTCCCTGGCTTGGGCGGAAATAAGCACTTCACTATCGTATTGGCCGACCAGGCACATACCCTGCCCTCCCCGCGTCACCAGAAGCCAATCCAACGCAAGATGTTGGCGCATCTGCTTTGCCGATGCCACCAGGGCACTCTCATCGGCTGCCAGGGCGGTGCCCGTGACCCCTTCCAGTTCAGCCGTATTGGGCGTAATACCGGTGGCGTCGCGATACCGTTCCCAGTCCAATCCCTTGGGGTCCACCAGCACCGGGATTCCCTGCCCGCGGGCCAAAGCGATGATCTCTTGGGCAAGCCCCTTTCCGGAAAACATGCCCTTGGCATAGTCCGAGATGACGACGACCTGGGCGCGGGGAATACAGTTATTGATGGATTGCATCACACGCTCTTGGACATCCGCCGGCAAGGGGTGCGTCTGTTCGTGATCCAGACGCAGCATCTGCTGTTGATTGGCCAATATGCGCGTTTTCGTGGTGGTGGGTCGACCCGGATCGGTCACCAGGTATGCTCGGATGCCCTTTTCAGACAAGCGGTTGTCGAGCATCCCCGCCTCCGCGTCTGTTCCGCATACGCTAACGACCGATGTCCGACATCCCAGTGAGACCAGATTGAGCGCCACGTTGCCTGCACCGCCCAGGGTTTCGGTCACTTGCCGGCGGTGCACCACAGGCACGGGCGCCTCGGGTGAAATGCGCCCCACCCGGCCCCAAATGTAGCGGTCGAGCATGATATCCCCAACCACAAGGATTTCCGTGCTTTTCAGCGCTTCCCACACAAGACTCATGGGTTGATCCTTTATGACGCGACGGGTTGGCCCGGGGGTTGAGCCGATAGTGTCTGTTCAATCAGCATGGCCCAAAAATGCAAAATGAAGATATGAACCTCCTGGATTCCGGCCGTTCGGGTCGCCTCGACGACCAAGGCCTCGTCCACTTCATCTTTGAGGGGGCCACCGTCCTTGCCGAGCAGCCCAAAGGTGCGCATCCCAAGGGACTTGGCACGTGATACGGCGCAAATCACGTTTTCGGAGCGCCCCGAAGTGGAGATGCCCACCAAACCATCGCCCGGCCGTGCCAGGGCTTCGACCTGGCGGGAGAACACGTTGGCAAAGCTGTAGTCGTTGCCCACTGCGGTGAGAATGGAGGTGTCCGTGGTCAGGGCAATGGCGGGCCAGGCGGCACGCTCCTGTTCAAATCGTCCGACCAGTTCGGCGGCAAAATGCTGGGCGTCGGCGGCTGATCCGCCATTACCGCATATCAGCAGCTTGCCGCCGTCATCCAGAATAGCGGCCAGCGCGGTGCCCATACGTTCCACTGTCGCGGCTTGGGCCGCCAGGCGATTGAAGTCGTCAAGATGGTGCTGTAAAGAAGTTCGAAACATGTGCCTCTTATGTGTTGGTTGCGGGTGATTGGTATTCCCGGGCATGTGCCCCATTCTCAGTTTTTAGGCATATTCATGAATGGTCGCAGCCAGCAGCGGGATCATGATCTCGTGGTGCCCGGTGATGGCATAACCCTGCCCACACTGCAGCACCGGCCGTTGGACCACGTTCACCGTGGGCCGGTAATGTTGTATCATGTCGAAGTTTGCCGTGGTAAATCCGGAGACATCGCCGTTTACATTGCGGGCCACGGCAAGGGTCTTTAAAAAGACTTCTGGCATAATTACGGCGCTGCCCAGATTAAGCACCACGCCGCCTTTCCCCAGTTGCGACACCGTAGCGGCCAATATGCGGAAATCCCGCAGCGAAGCCTTGCCAATGGCCGCCCCGTCGGCCGAGGGATGCTGGTGAACAATATCGGTGCCCAGCGCAACGTGCAGCGTAAAGGGGATCTTCATCCGAAAGCTTCTGGCGAGCAGGGCGTTCGCCAGGTGCGGGGCGTTTCGTTCGACCAGCAATGCGCCCAGGGCCTCGCCAAAGCCTTCACCGACGCGGGCGGCCCGTATGGCTGCGGTGTTGATCAGTTCGGCCGTATCATCGGCCATGCCGAAAGAGCCGTCAGCCAATTGCGCGGCGACATCCTCCGAAGTGCGCCCCCAGCAAGCCAGCTCGGCGTCATGAACCGCCACACTGCCGTTGGCGGCCAGGTGGGTGATGAAACCGTTAGCCATCAGGTCTGCCAAGATTGGACCACAGCCGGTTTTGATCACATGCCCGCCTATCATGGCGATGATCGGCCGGCCGTTGTTTTTCGCCGCCACCACGGCACGGGCCACGGCTTTGAGTTCTTCGGCCTTGAGCACTGCCGGCAACCCCGCGAGAAACTGGCGCAACGTCATACCGGGCCGAAGGGGGGTTGCCTCGAGACGGTTGTGGACTTTTGAGGTGCGTTCGCCGGCTTTATATGTTTTGACAGCGGAAAGATCGATTTCTTCGTAGGGCACTCAAGACTCCTGGCGTTTCGCCGGGGCATTTCGATCGGTGCAACAACCGAAGATGCCATCAAATCGTCCAACAGATCAAAAACAATTACAATTCATATACTTTATCTGTCGGGTGTGCAATACCAACGTGTCATTTTACAAAAGCCTTGCCATGGGGTATGAACAGGGCGCATCGGCACGCCAGCCGAGCAATGGATAAACGACAAGGCAAACTATGTTGAAACGCATTGGACCCATTCAGATCAAGGATCGCCATCGCCATCTCTTGGCCCACATCCGCAAAAATGTCGGCCGGCTGTTGTTGGGCAGCATATGCAGCCTGATGATCTCCGCCGCCACGGCAGCCATGGCCTACCTGATCCGCCCGGTGATGGACGACATCTTCGTCCAAAAGGATGCCCAGCGCCTGGCGGTGTTGCCGGTGGTGATCATTTTCGTCTTTTTGATCAATGGCCTGGGCCGTTACGGCCAGGAGTACTTCATGAACTGGGTGGGCGAGGATATCATCCGCCGGTTGCGTAATCAGCTCTACGACCGTATCCAGGATCTGCCCCTGGCCTTTTTCCAGCGCGAACGAACCGGCACCCTCATGTCCCGCATCACCAACGATGTCAACATCCTCAAGAGTTTGGTATCATCGGCCGTCAGCAGCTCGGTGCGTGACACGTTCACCATTATCTTTCTCACCGGCGTGATTTTCTACCAGAATTGGCGCATGGCCATCGCCGCTTTCGTGGTCCTGCCCCTGGCCTTCTGGCCCATTTTCGAGTTGGGGCGGCGGGTGCGGCGGGTAAGCACCGGTTGCCAGGAGGCCATGGCCGATCTCAACGCTTTTTTGCACGAAACGTTTGCCGGCAACAAGATTGTCAAAGCGTTTAATATGCAACAACATGAAAAGGAACGCTTTTTCGAACGAACGCGGCGGCTTTTCCGCCTGGAAATCAAAGGCGTCGTCATCCGATCCCTCAGTTCGCCCATCATGGAGTTCTTCGGCGGGCTGGCCATTGCATTTGTGATCTGGTACGGCGGATCGGAGGTGCTCTCAGGCAAAACCACGCCGGGCACGTTCATAAGCTTTCTGGCCAGCGTGTTGCTGCTCTACGACCCGGTAAAAAAACTGAGCTATTTGAACAATGCCCTGCAGCAGGGACTGGCCGCGGCGGACCGGGTATACGACATCATCGAGGCTCAATCCGACATTCAGGACCCGGCCCAGCCGCAGTCCATGCGCAAAGGGGCGCACGATGTGCGCTTCGAACAGGTCTATTTCAGCTATGGCGACAAACCGGTGCTCAAGGGAATCGATCTAACCGCCGGCCACGGCCGCACCCTGGCCCTGGTCGGCATGAGCGGCGGCGGCAAGACCACCCTGGTCAACCTTGTCCCCCGATTTTTCGATATCACCAGCGGGCGTATCTGCATCGACGGCATTGACATCCGCGACTACCGGGTTGCCGACCTGCGCAACGAGATCGCCGTTGTCACCCAGGACCCGATCCTATTCAACGAGACCGTGCGGGACAATATCGCCTACGGTAATCCCAGTGCGGATGATGAGGCCATTACGGCAGCGGCCCGGGCCGCCTATGCCCATGAGTTCATCTTGCGATTTCCGAAAGGGTACGACACGTATATCGGCGAGTTGGGAAGCCATTTGTCGGGCGGTGAAAAGCAGCGCCTGTGTATCGCCCGGGCCTTGCTCAAGAATGCTCCTATCCTGATCCTGGATGAGGCCACTTCCTCCCTGGACACAGAGGCCGAAGCCCTGGTACAAAAAGCGCTGGAAAATCTCATGCGCGGGCGGACCACCTTTGTCATCGCCCATCGCCTCTCCACGGTGGCCAAGGCGGACCAAATCCTGGTGGTGGTGGATGGCCGCATCGTGGAACAGGGAACCCATGAGCACCTGCTGGCGGTGAAGGGCGAATACGCCAAACTTTATGCCATGCAGTTCGCATCCAACGGAAACCGCCAATGAATATACAGGCATGGCGTCCGGAAAAGGTTTTTTTCATATGGATCGTGGGTCACATGGTCTGCTGGACCCTGCTGCCGACACTGGTCAACCCCAATCTGCCCTATGACGTAATCGAAGGTCTGGCCTGGGGCCACGAATGGCAGTGGGGCTACTACAAGCATCCGCCCATCAAGCCATGGTTTCTGGAAAGCATGGCCATCTTGTCCTGCCGCGGGGAATGGGCCATGTACCTGCTCAGCCAATTGTGCGTGGGCGCTGCAAGCTGGTCCGTCTGGCGGCTGGGACGGGATCTGCTCTCTCCC
>JABDRH010000365.1 GCA_013041835.1 Desulfatitalea sp.
GTTTGTACTCATCCTTGACTTCCTGTTTGGTCATTCGCAAATCGCGCTCATACTGCCAACGCTGGAATGCATAGTCCACACCTGCCAATACGATCAGGACCACGCAGGTAAAGTATCCCATTTTCAATGCGACGCCGCCAATAAAGGTCAGCACGTTCCAGGTGGTTAAATGGACCAGCGCCGGGATTTGGTCTACCTCGGCGCGCAGGACGCCATAGGCTATTGTGCCGATGATGGCCACTTTTATTAAAGATTTGATGAGTTCAATCAGCCCGCGCAAGGAAAAAAGACGCTTCATGCCGCTTATGGGGTTGAGCTTCGAAAACTTGGGCTGGAAAACTTCTCCGGTCAGCATAAAACCGACCTGGCTCACATTGCCGATAATGCCGGCCAGGGCCACCGTGACGAGCATCGGCGAAAGGAGCAAGACGGTGTTTTGAAACAGATAGACCATCATGGCATGGGCGCTTTCGATGCCCATCTGGTGATGATTCACCTGCTGGAGCACGGAGCGGGTGATCATCACGAGTTGCCCGAACATCCAGCTACCGGCAAAGTAAAATACCGTTAGGGCGCTAAGCAGCACCAGCACGGAAGGGATTTCCCGGCTTTTCGCCACCTGGCCCTTGCGCCGCGCCTCCTGGCGCTTCTTAGGGGTTGCCGGTTCTGTTTTTTCCTGGTCGCTGCCTTCGGCCACAATCGTCTCCTGTTAGTGAAACAACCGGATCATTTCAATGATGGTACGCCCCAGGTCTTTGAAGGCGTCGCTGAGAAATGGCTTGATGTAAGGCAGTGAAAAACCTAGAAAAGTCAATCCGAGAATGATCTGCAGCGGCATGGCCACGATGAAGATCTGCATCTGGGGTACCGTGCGGGCGGTAAGCCCCAGGGCCGTCTGGGTGAGCAACATGGCCACGATGATCGGGGCGCTCACTTTAACCGCCACGACGAACATGTTGCCCCCCATACGCACGATGATGTCGAACAAACGCCCATCAAAGGCCACACCCATGGGCGGAATCAATTCAAAGGCGTCCACCAGCGCCTTGATGAAGTAGTAATGGGCGTTGATGGAGAAAAAAATCATCAGAGCAAAAAGGTTCAAAAACTGCGAGAGAATGGGAATCTGCAAACTGGAGGCGGGATCGACCACATTGGCGATGGCAAAGCCCATCTGGAAACCGGCGATCTGGCCGGCCAATTGGACGGCGGAAAAGAGCAACTGCACGGTAAGTCCGATGATCAACCCCACGGCGGCCTCGCCAGCGATGCCCAGGGCCAGGGCGAAGGGGTGCGCCACCAATGAAAAGGCCGGCAGATCAAGCTGCGGCAGCAACATGATACTCACCGCCACGGCCAGCCCGGCTTTGAGCGTCATCGGGACATTGCGCGCTTCCAGAAACGGGACCGAAAAGACAATTGCCCCCACCCGAACGAGGATGAAGATAAAGTTCTGGAAGTTGTCAAGGGGCAGGTCAAGAATCAGCATTTGAGTATGATTCGCTTATGCGCTAATGCAGATACATCGGCAGATTAATGAACATATTACGCGCAAAATCGGTGATGATGCGCAGCATCCAGGGGAAAAAGATCAGCAGGGCGCAGGCTACGCCCAGCATCTTGGGCACGAAGACCAGTGTCATTTCATTGATCTGTGTGGCGGCCTGGAACATGCTCACCAGGATGCCCACCGTCAGCCCTACCGCCAACATGGGACCGGCTAATAAGAGCGCTGTTTTGATGGCCTGCAAAAAGTAGCTGGTGACAAATTCAGGTGTCATTTCTTCTCCTTGTTATATGACAAAACTCTTGGCCAACGATCCTACGATCAAATACCATCCATCGGTCAGTACAAAGATCATCAATTTGAACGGCAGCGACACCATGACCGGCGGCAGCATCATCATACCCATGGACAAAAGTACGCTGGCCACCACCATGTCGATGATGAGAAACGGGATGTAGAGCATGAAGCCGATTTGAAAGGCGGTTTTCAATTCGCTGATGATAAAGGCCGGAATCAAAACGGTAATGGGCAGGTCATCGATGGTTTTGGGACGCGGCAGCTTGGCGATTTCCACCATGAGCGTCAGGTCTTTTTCCCGTGTCTGACGGGTCATGAAGGTGCGGATGGGCGCCGCGGCTTTTTCAAGGGCTTGCCCGGCGGTCAACTGCTCGTTCAAATAGGGCTGCAGCGCCTCAACGTTCACTTTCTGCCATATCGGCGTCATGATGAAAAAGGTCAAAAACAGGGCCAACCCAACGATAATCTGATTGGGCGGCAGTTGGTTGGAGCCGATGGCTTGGCGCAACAGGGAAAGGACGATGGCGATGCGGGTAAAGCAAGTGACCATGATGAGAATGGAGGGTGCCAGTGAGAGCACCGTCATCAACAAGAAGATCTGCAGCACCACGCTTACCTTGCCGGGTGTCGCCTCCCGGCCCAGATCCAAACGAAACAGCGAATCGCCCGAGTCCTGGGCCTGGGCCGGGGCCGGGACGCAAAGGCACAACGCCAACAACGCACCGAGCAGGACCACCGCGACGGCATTGCGCCTGACAGCTCGCATCATATTCATCTGATCCCTTCCTGATTCCCGGTTTGGGACTGCGTCAGTTTCATTGGCCGTAGCAGACGCTGCAGTTGTTCGGCGAATTTTCCGCCGCTTTTGGCCGTTTCTTGTTCATCCAACCCGGCAAGCAACTCGGGGTCGTCGATGCGCGTGAGCAGGTTGACCTGCTCGCTGCCCACACCCAGCACCAGCACCGTTCCGGGCACCTGGACCACCGCAATGGACTTTTTGGGTCCCAGGTAGTGATGGCCCAGCATTTTGACCCATCGGCCGCCGCCCCGGCCGGGCTGGGCGATAAAGGATCGCCTGCTCCAACGGTGGATTCCCCAGAGCACCGCCAGAACGGCCGCCAGAGAGAGAAACATTTTCACCGCGGCCATGGTGACATCGGGTGCGCCGGTCATTTGAGTTTCTCCAAACGTTCCACCGGACTGATCACCTCGGTGAGGCGTATGCCGTATTTATCGTTCATCACCACCACGTCCCCCTTGGCGATAAGTCGGTTATTTGCAAGAATTTCAAGTGTTTCACCGGCACGCTTGGTCAGCTCGATGACCGATCCCTGGCCCAGCTTCAACAGGTCTTGGATCAGCATCTTGGTTCGGCCCAGCTCGACGGAGATTTCCAGTGGGATATCTAAAATGAAGTCGAGATTGGCCGGCCGCTGACCGTCCGCCTGGTTTTTCAAATCGGAAAAGGCAAAGCGTTCATTCTCCGCGGGGACGGTAGGACCGGGTTGAATCGAATCAGGGGAAATCTCCTTGACGATACCTGGGGCATCCTGTGGTTTTTCAGACTCGGCCATAGCTGCTTAATCTCCTTCATCTTTGGTAATCAGTTCCGTAATCTGCACGGCGCGATTGCCCTTGAGCGAGCCAGGCATGCCCAGATATTTCGGTGTTCCTTCCACCTTGAGCACAACCGCATCTTGGGGGCCTGTATTTATTTTGAGGATATCGTTGGGCTCCAATTCAAGCACCCGGCCGATCGTGGAAACGGTGCGGCCCAACTCAGCCACCAGGTTCACCCGGGTGTCCCGCAGCAGGATCGACAATTGGGCCCGGAAAGCGTGGGCGCGGTCCTTTTCGCGCAGGTAGCGCGAACTGAGCTTGTCCTTGACCGGCTCGAGCATCAGAAAAGGCGTGCAAACGTGAATATTGCCTGAAAACTCTTCCCCGGCCACCGAAAAGACAAAAATCAGGACCAGGTCGCCCGGACTGACCAGATTGACGAACTCTGGCTTGGTTTCGGTCTTTTTCTGCACCACGCTGACCTCGTAAGCCACATGCCAGGCGCGCTGAAGTTCTTCGAGCACGGAATTGTAGAATTTGGACAGCATGCGCTGCTCGATCTGGGTGAACTCGCGCACTTTCGGCAACGGCCGCCCCACGCCGCCGAACATGCTGTCGATGAGGGCAAAACAAAGATTGGGCTCCACGGCCAGCAGAGCCGAACCAATCAGCGGCTCCATGGAAAAGATGCTAAAGCCGGTGGGATTTGAAAAGGCGTGCAGAAACTCGCCGAATTTAACGATCTCCTTGGAGACTTGCTTGACTTCGATGGCACGCTGCAAGGAGCTGGTGAGCCCCACGTTGAGCAGGTTGACGAACTTGTCATACACCTCGTCCAGCGCATCGAACTGGTCCCGCAGCATGAGGCTTTGGGAAGTGAGGTCATAGGAACGCGCTTCGGCCTTGGCCGCCGGTTGCACTTCCTCCTCGACATCGACCTCGCCGCTGTCCATGGCGTTGAGCAATGCATCGATTTCTTCCTGCGATAGTATCTGTTCGGCCATCGGTGATCCCGCTATTGCACGACGAATTCAGTAAAGTAGATCGTGTTGACCGTTCCCTTTCGCAAGATGGCGTTCATCTTGGCGATCAACTCGTCGCGCAAGGCCATCTTGCCTTCCGTGGTGCTGATTTCGGAATACTGTTTGGAAGGCAGCACCATGAGGATGGTGTTCTGAAGCTGCGGCATGCGGGTCTGAATTTCCTCGAGCACCTCGGGCGCACTCAATTCCAGCTCCATGGTGACACGCAAATAGCGCTTGCCCCCCTGATCGGCCAGGTTGACGATGAGCGTGTCCATCTTGTAGATAGGCCCCATGGCAGCGGCTTCTTCCTCGGCCTGCTCCTCATCCTCTTCGCCCGTTTCATTCTGCGCTTGCATCTGTACGATGGTGGTGTTCATCTTCTGCCACATGAAAAAGAAGGCACCGCCCATCATGGCCATCATCAGTATGATGACGCCGACAATGATGATCACTATTTTGGTGGACATCCTATTCCTCCGATCGATCGTCTACCGGAACCCGCCATGCGGGAAAAAAACTTAAGGTTCAAAGTTTCAATGACTTCGAAAAGTCAGTTTTCACCACACAGGAATATAGCATTATCTAACACGAACAGGTTCGTGTCCTTCGTTGTGCTTCACATTCACGTCCATGACCAACGGTTGCCCCAAGATAATCTCCACCCGCCGGTTCCGGGCACGGTTGCCTGGCGTATCATTAGGCGCTCTGGGCCGGGATGCGCCATACCCTGCCGCCGACAGCCGGGTCGGCGCAATGCCGCCTTGTTGGATGAAAAACGCCACCACGCTGACGGCTCTGGCCGCGGAAAGCTCCCAATTGCTCGCAAAGCGCCGGGAGCGAATGGGCCGGTCGTCTGTGTGGCCGACCACGCGGATGTGACGATTGAGCGGCTTGATGGCACGACTGATCTGTTCCAGCATCGCCAGGCCCTCTCCGGTGAGTTGGGCGCGTGCCGATGGGAACAGCAGCGCCTCGTCAAGGGTGAGTTGGATCCCCTGGGGCGTGTAGCGTGCCTCCAGCCCCTGTTGATCGGCAAGGATC
>JABDRH010000597.1 GCA_013041835.1 Desulfatitalea sp.
CCGGTGCCGCTGCGTCCCATGACCTTCTTTGTAAAAAAGGGCTCGAAGATACGAGACAGATCATCTTCGGCGATACCGGTGCCGTTGTCTTTTACGGACAGCACCACAAATCGGCCTTTTTTGCCGCCTTTGATACCGTTTGTGGCCGTGAGCGCTTGCATGTAAGTGGTGATTTGGATCTCACCCCCATGGGGCATGGCCTCCGCTGCATTGTTCAACAAATTCATCATGGTTTTTGAGATGTGAACGGCCGACCCCTTTATGGCGTTAAGTTGGCTGGACAGGCGGGTGGTCACCTTTATCCCGGCATGGTGTTCACTTAGACTATCAAATTCAGGGCTATTTAAGTAATCTTTGGCAATGGCATTAAGATCGACCACCTCCATCACCTGAACACCACGGCGGGCCAGGATGAGCAGGTCTTGCACAATGGCCGCAGCGCGTGTGCCGGCCGCCTTGATTTTGGTCAAAGGATCATAAAGCTGATTATTCTTTTCAATATCCATCAACAATAAATCGGGGTAGCTGACAATGGCCGCCAGAATATTGCTCAAATCGTGGGCCACGCCGCCGGCCAGCATGCCCATTGCTTCCATTTTCTGCGCGCGGCGTAATTTTTCCGCCAATCGCTTGCGCTCTGTCATGTCAATCAGCACACAGCGACCCTCGATAACATTTCCCTTCGGGTCTTTATGGGAGGTCATGGACAGGCTGGCCCAGACCGACTTGCCGTCACTTCGCGTCAGCTTCAGTTCCTCGCTATGGACCGATTGCCCTTTTTTCAGAATTTCAAAGATCCACTGGGCGCGGGCGCGATTGCCTCGGTCGCCGGAAAAGTGATCCAGCCAGCGTGATCCCACCAGTTTTGCACGCGTGTGACCCAGTAGGCGCGAGGCGGCCACATTGCAGTTGCAGATGACGGCGTCCTTGACACCAATCGTGAGGTAGGCTGTAGGGGCATTGTCGTACAGGCTGCGGTATCGCTCTTTGCTCTCCTGAAGTTTTTTATAGGCCATGATACTGAAGATGCTCACCGCTGTTTGATAGGCTACGCCCATTAAAAGATTCATATCGCTTTGGGTCAGATGCCGTTTACTCTCAATATTGTCAACGGCGAGGATTCCCAAAGAGCGGTTCTCATAGACAATAGGCAAGCATATCAGTGATTTGGACCCAAGTTGACGGGCGAAACGCTGGCTCCGATCGGAAAAGGCATCCTGAAAGGTATTGAGATCTTCCACCAGTATGGGGCGCTGCTCATGGAAGACCTTGATAAAAACCCCCTTGGCGTCCGGGTTATCGAGGCGAAAGCGGGTTTTCTTCAAGATGTCGATTTTATCTTCATTGAATCCGAATCCGGCGGCATAGACCAGGCGCCGGTTTGCTTCGTCAGCCAGCATCACGATGCCCCGGTCGAAATCCAGATAGTTTTCAATATTGCCGACAACGACCTCGGCCAGTTGGTTAAGATCCAGCAGTTCGGATGTGGCTTGGCCGATCCGTTGCACCAGCAGTGCGCCACGGTAGCGGTAATCCACCTCCTTGATATGATCTTCGGCCGCGTTACCCTGATTCTGGATGGTTTGGGTCAGCTCCTGTTTCTCTAGAAGGTCGGCGCGGAGCCGAAGTCCCATCAAGGCCAGCAGGCAGATGCAAATCGCCATCGGCAAAAGGGTTGGCGGGAGCAACAAGGCGCCAAGCAGGATCATTAGCGGGGAAAGGTACAGCCCCATGGTGAAAAAACGCTTCCACTTTCGGTAATGGGGCTCTTCCCAGGAGATTTCATATCGGCAACTCTGGTCACCGCGGTGAACACACTCGGGATGATAGATCGTGGCATATTTAGCGGAAAATAGCGTGGACAAAGATTCGAAAATACCGATGCGGCTTTCACATTGATAGGGCATTTCCGCGATGCCGACCTTGGGGTCCACCGTTATTTCTACTTTATTTCTCTCCAGTTTGCGTGCGTCGATGATGGCGCCACGACTCAGCATGGGATAGAGTTTTGCAATGAGCATATAAATGGAAGAGATATTCAACAGGCCCAAGGCATGTTGTTTCATTGCGCCCGCGGCATCGGTGGCGACGGCGTAGCGGCCAAAATCCCTGGCAATGGCGGCGTTGCCGGTGATCTGGACGATTTTGGCATAAAACGCATCGATCTGCTGCTGGTCGAACCAGTGCCCTGGGTCCTCTATCTCCAGTTTGGAAAGCCCTACCTCGGCTAAAATGAGGTCCAGATCGATATCTGGGAAATAGACATCGAGATAAGCGGTATACATCTTGAGCAAACGGCTGTTATATATAAGCGGTGCATCGGCCATAAGAAGAGGTGTCCAGTTCCATTGCAGCACAGTGAAAACGATTTCCGGATTCGGAATCCGAGACGAAAGGAGCCGTCCGCCGCTTTGCGGAGAAGGACAGTTGTCTGAGATTACAAACTTATCAACGCTTTTCTACAAGGATATTGACTTGGCCGATGCTATACCGGCCGTCGATAACGGGCATTTCATAGGGTGGGTATTTTGAGACAAGGTTTGTTCGGCAAGCGGCCAGCCTCCATGCGTTGCACACCCTTTAAACGCTGCGCTTCAACCGATACCATTCAAATACTCGCAACTGAAATGCCAAAAGCGCTGACGACTAACTACCAAAAGTGCTCTTTGTTCACCATCGCGCGGAATACTATCCGAATTCATTATGGTAATGCGATGGCCGTAAACCGGAGCGCCACTCTTTTTTACTTCGTCCAAGGCATGCTATCAAAAATGATAGTGACCGAAAGTGTTTTTCTTGTCAAGCGTTAATCAAGTGTATGGATGGTTACACCCTCAACCCTGCTGCGTGCCGGTCATGGCCAAACCGGTTTGCAGCGCCTGACGGTTGATGTCCGACATTGCCGGTGGCAGGCGTTTTCCCATTGCGGCCATGACCGATGCGGATGAGACCAAGGGCCGCAAGCCGAGCAACGCACCGAGCACGGCGATGTTGAATACTGCCGGGTTGCCGATTTTTTCCATAATCGTCTGATAAATGGGCAGTTCACGTTGTTGCGCGTCCACCTTACGTTCAATTTTCACGTAGCGGGTGTCGGTCATCAACAAGCCGCCGGGCCGGATCGTGGCAGCATATCGGTTGTAAGCTTCCTGGGTAAGGCAAACAAGAATATTGGGTTGCACCACCATGGGATAGTTGATTCTGGCATTGGAGATAATGACATCGGCCCGCGTTGCGCCGCCACGGGCGGCAGGCCCGTAGGATTGGGTTTGAACGGCGTTTAGGCCGTCATGGACAATGGCGGCTTCAGCCAGAATGATCGCTGCGGTCACCAGGCCTTGTCCGCCCGAACCTGAGAATACCAAACGCGTTCTTTCCATTGTTACTGCCCATCTTTTTTTTGAAACATTGGGTTACGGTTTCTCGGCGCCCTGTGCGCGGGCGATAACGCGGTCATATTCGCTGCAATACTCCAGGCGTTCCTCCTGTACGAATATGCCTCGCTCAATGAGTTCGGGATGTGCCAGTTTTTGTTTGGATCCGATGGAAGTGGTGCCCGTCTTGAATCGCTCAAGCATCTGCACGGCACCGCCCATTTTGTTTTTCCGGCCGAAGTAAGTGGGGCACTGGGTGAAGATCTCCACTACGGAAAACCCTTCATGCAAAATGGCGAGACGAATGAAATCACAGATCTCCTTAACGTGGTAAGTCGTCGTGCGTGCCACGAAAGTGGCGCCAGCGGCCGTGGCCAGTGAAACGACGTCGAATCCCTGGTCGATGTTCCCAAAGGGCGCCGTCGTGCCGAGGGTGCCGTATCCGGAGAGCGGGGAGTATTGACCACCGGTCATGCCGTAAATACGGTTGTTCAAAACCAGCGCGGTCATGGTGATGTTGCGGCGTGCGGCGTGAATAAAATGGTTGCCGCCAATGGCCAGTGCATCGCCGTCACCCATGGCGACAATGACGTTGAGCTCGGGTTTGCTCAGCTTGACACCTGTGGCAAATGCCAGCGCCCGACCATGCAGTGTGTGCAGCGTGTGAAAATCAACGTATCCGGTAATCCGTGATGAGCAGCCGATGCCCGATACCATGACGATTTCATTTTTACTCATGCCCAAGGTTTCAACGGCCCGTATAAGATTGTTCAATACCGTCCCATGACCGCACCCCGAGCACCAAAGATGGGGCAGAAACCGTTCGCGCAGGTAGTCCTTGACTGCCATGATGGGTTACTCCGTTTTTTCTATCTTGTCCCGCCTGCCTTTGGCGGGCGTCAAACCCCCTTGCCTTCGATCAGCCGCAGCGCCTGGCGGATATCCGTAGGGGTAATGAAAACACCGTCGATGCGGTTGACCAGATAGACATTGCGCGGATTGGTTAGCGCACGCCGCACCTCTTGTAAAATGTGGCCCATATTCATTTCCACCACGATAATGCGCTTGGCCCGCCCGCAACATTCCCCCACAATATCGTACGGAAAAGGCCACAGGGTTTGCAGTTCGAACAGGCCGAACTTGAGCCCTTTGCGGCGTTGGCTTTCCACCACGTGCAATGCCGAACGAGCCGTGGCGCCGTAGGAGATCAACACCGTCCGGGCGTCCTCAAGATAGTAGGTTTTGTACCGGGCGATGGTGGAAACATGGTTTTCAATCTTGTCCACCAAGTGCCGGATCAGGCCGTGCACGAC
>JABDRH010000612.1 GCA_013041835.1 Desulfatitalea sp.
CATTTGAACCTGTTGGTATTTAAGAAAGGATAATGATATTCGGATCAATGTAACAATTGCGGCACGGTGTGCAAGTCAACGCCAACCATACAACGTCGAATTTGTATTTGACAGGTCTTTTACCACAATTATATATGAAATGCTTATGAAAAGCGTATTTGTGCTGTTTTGTATGCTGATGAATTGCGTTGGATGCGCGTATGTGCGCAATCCCTATCCCCATCTAATCGAGACTCAGACTGTGTTGGTATCCGATTGCCGATTGCTGGGTTTGATATCCGAAACCGCTGACGCCGGCCACATCGTGACTCCAATGGCCCGTCGTGAAATGGTTAACCGTGTCAAATTCCGCGCCGACCAGTTGGACGCCACTCACATCGTATGGCTGCACAAGACCGATACCGCGGCTGCGGCCGAAGTGTACGATTGCGGTGAATAATACTTCCTGCTATGTTTATTCAACAGCGTCATAGATCTTTTCGTATTCGGCAATGGCATTTTGCAGCGTTTTAAGAAGTGTCTTGGCATACACCGGGCTGGTGACGATGCGTGTTGAAAAATCCTCCTGCTGACCGGCGTAACATTGACCGAAGTCGACGATAAACTCATAGGCGTTGTATCCGATCTTGAAACAGTTGGCATACTTGCCTTCGAGTTTATTCTCCATTGCGTTTGCCTCCAAATAGGGTTTTGATCTTTTCTACGAATCTTTTTGATTGATCCTGTAGAAATGCTTATGTGCTTGATACGCAATTACGATACCAGAATTGTATTAAGGTTGGGGAGAAATAGTTAAGCATCTGAATTCTTATTGTTTACCTGTAGGAAGCAGAATGAGGCAATGTGCCTGACGGCTTCGGACCATGGGGTGATGTTACACGCACATGTTACACCGTTGCTAATGGTTGCGTTGGCGAAGAGGATCTGACATCGCCTACCGGCTCTACGGGCATACCGGCACAGACGCAGGAGAATCTCTTTACGCAACCGGAAACGCTCCAATGCGCTTTTCGATGATTTTGTGCATGGCCATTTTACGGTACAGTGTCATGCGGGACCAGTTAAGCTTCTCTGCTACCTGGCTTTTGTTCCAGCGGGTCTGCATGAGCGTATCGACGATACGGCGGCGTTCATTTATGGAGCAGCCCTTGCTGTTGTGCAGGCATTTTTTGAAATGCACCGGCAAATCCAGATAATCGATCGGCTCGGCGGGCAGGTTGATGAACGCCGCTTCCAGAAGATTCATCAATTCGCGTACATTACCCGGCCAATCATAGCCGGTCAGCAATTCCTTGGCCTCAGGTGTCAACCCTTTTATATGTCGGGAGAACATGCTGTTCAGGAGATGAACGCCATGAGTCAGCAGTTCATGGATATCTTCTTTGCGCTCCCTCAACGGGGGCAGGTTGATGCGGGCAATATTCAGACGGTAGTAAAGGTCTTCTCGAAAACGGCCATCGATAATGAGACGTTCCAGTTCTTGGTTGGTGGCGGCGATAATGCGTGCATCCACCTGACGGGGTTTGTCGGCCCCCAGTGGATAGACCGTTTTGCGCTCAATGGCGTGCAGGATTTTGGCCTGGATCAAGGGGCGCATATCACCGATTTCGTCCAGAAAGATGGTGCCGCCGTCGGCCATGGCAAATTTGCCTGGTTGCTTGGCCACAGCGCCGGTAAAGGCACCGCGTTCATAGCCGAATAGCTCGCTTTCGGTCAAGCTTTCGGGAAGCGCCGCGCAATTGACCGTCACCATGGGTTTCCCGGCCCGCCTGCTGTGACGATGAATGAAGTCGGCCGCCAGTTCCTTGCCCGTACCGGTTTCGCCGGTGATCAAAACCGTGGAGGCGGATGACGCCACCTTGACCAGATAGCGTCTAACGGATTGCATGGCTATACTTGACCCGACGATTTTAGGCGTAGCACAGGTTTCAGATAAGGGGGCGTTGTGCTTGATGTGGCAGTTTCCAATATAGTGGAACTGTATCTGGTATTTATGGATCTGGAAAGGAAGGTGGCGTGGCGGCGAACATGTCGGGCTGTGTGTGAATCGATGTGCACGCCAATTCAGTGGCCGGATCAAATACTTGTTCCAAAATATCGTATTGACTTTTTGCGGTCAAGGTCGATATGCGATTTTTATCGGAACATTGCAGCTTGAGTATGGAGATGTTGACGATAATGTTGAAAAGGCTAACCTGGGATCGGTGTTCAATGACGGAGAACGGATGAGGATCCTACGGCAGATGGGAGGAAGATAGGGCATGGCGACTGGGTTAATTACGGCAATTGTCGCAGAAGTCCATGAAATCCGCGGCCCCAATGGTTCGGGCTGCCGTGTACTGAGTATTGACGCAGTGCAACGGATTGCCGCGCAAACCGGAAAACCGCTTCGCGAAGTGGAGATTGGAGCGTTGCAACACGGCATCACACCTGTGCGCTATCTGCGCAATCAGGTGAGTATCGGTATTCTGGATCAGATCCGCCTGCTTGAAGCCAAGGTGGCTGTCATCGGCCAGGGCGGACTCGGCGGCTTTGTGGCCGAGATTCTGGCGCGGGCTGGCGTAGGGCGGCTGGTGCTCATCGATGGCGATCGCTTTGAGGATCACAATTTGAACCGCCAACTGTTCTGTACCGCTGACACCATTGGCCAATACAAGGCCGAACGAGCGGCGACGCACGTCGGCAGAGTGAATGCCGCAGTGCTGGTCGAAGCCAAGGTTGCCTTTTTAACGCCATCGAACGCCGACCAATTGATAGCCGGCTGCGATGTCGTCGTGGATTGCCTCGACAACATCGTATCGCGCTTTGACCTGGAATCGGCTGCCAAGCGGGCCGGTATTCCCATGGCCTCGGCGGCGGTGGCCGGATATACCGGCCAGGTCAGCACGGTGTTCAGCGAAGATACGGGAATCGCATTGATATATGGCGCCCGGGAAGATCTTCAAGACTCTGAAGGAATTGAAACCGTCCTCGGCTGTCCGCCCCAGACCGTGGCGCTGGTGGCTGCCGTGCAGAGTTCCGAGGTGATAAAGGTGTTGTCAGGCAAGACGGATCGGTTGCTGCGCAATAAACTGTGGGTGGCCGATTTGTCGGACAATACGTTTGAGGTATTCTCGTTGGTGTAATGATGACGCCCCGCTTTCTTCAGCGCTTGTATCGTGACGAACCGACGGTGCCTGATTCATCCGTTCGAGCCTATTTGGGCGAGGACTTATCACCGCCGACCCAGTTGTTGTTTTTATCTGCTTTCCGGGTGAGACCGCCGCTGACGGTTGCATAATCCCCGCTGGCCTCGTTTAACTGGCCGCCACCGACACATGAATATTTTCCCGATGCACGGTTGTTGAATCCACCACTGACAACGGCATAAGGGGCTTTAATGGTATTGGCTTCCCCCACTACGAGGCCGCCATAAGATGTGTAGGTCAGGTTTTTGCCGATGACGACATTATGGGACCCGCTGTGCGATTTTTGGGAGCTGCCGCTTTTTAGTTCGTTATACCCAACGACCAGATTTCCTAGACCATTGGTGCCGCCTTCCGTGCTGCCGGTACCGTTGACGATATGAAGATTGACACCGTTAAAAAGGATATCGTTATTTAACCTGGACACCCCTTTTAACAATTGTGATAACTGCACAACGGTCTTTTTCAGCTCCATCACCTCTGCCTGCAAGGTGGCAATCTCTTTGGATTTCAACTCCAATTGAGTGATTCTTCCAATGGCGGGCTGTAACGCGACACTGGTGACGACGGCTGCAGTCGCCCCCTTGCCTTTTCCGACATTGGCAATGGCTGCGGCCAGCTCGCTATCCCTGCAAATGGCATCGTCGATGAATTTCTCCTGTATCGTTCCGGAAGTGATGTCTGAGGCTTTATGGTAATGCGAAATGCTGGCTTTTGTAGAAAGTTCCGATTGAAGCTTTTCCTCGGAAACAAGGCCTTCGACGATGCTTTCCCGGCCTTGTGTATTTGACTTCGCCCACGCGGCCGCGTTGCATTTTATTTTTAAAGCGTCCCAAAAGTGCTCGCACAATGTCCCATTGGGCGACTCATTGTATTGTTGGATCTGTTCTGCCGTTTCGTAGGTGACAAACTCATGGGCATAGGCTACCGTGCCCGGTGCGGTAATTTTAAAAAGCAATATCCATACCGCACTGCTTTTGAGGTTTTGGACCATTGTTTCAGCGTCGAAGGCAACTGCCAGATATCGGTCGTTTAGCTGGTGTAAGGCGAGTGGGGCGCGGAAATTGAAATACCGCTTCATAATACTGGGCACATTCTGCTTGTTGAGGTACTCTTTCAGCATGATTGTTTGTGACGACTTGATGGTCTCCAGCATCGTGTTATAATTGCCGTTTTTCCCCACCATCAGGGGAATCAATTCGTCATATCCCTTTACAGGATTGGCCGAAGCCGGATAAATTGAAACAAATGGCAAGAGTAGAAACGATAGTGCCATGGCGTTGATCCATTTTACCAACATTACACTCACCTCCACTGTTGTTTTCGAAATCACTGTTGATCCGATTAAGGAGTCAGTCGTTCGTTATCCGTTTTTGGCGAGCCGGTCGATTGCCATTTTCGTGCTAACGCGCAAGCGCTCGATGACATCGGCCAACTTTCCGATTTCGGACATGTTTTCCATTTTGACCGGCCGATCCAATTTCCCGTCGGCCACGTCGTTGGCCATCTTTAGTAGCTCGGATAGCGGGGCTATGATTTTCAAGATAATGAAAAAGATGGCGGCAACCGTTAAAACGATGATGATGCTGCCCAAAAGAAATTGTTTTGGAGAAAATAAGCTGTTATTGCCCCGTTCGGGAAAATCTTTAAAGCCCACGCAAAAAGAGCCCCATCGCTCCTCCTTGACAAAAATAGGCGAAGCAAACTCCCAAATCGTCCGGTTTTTAGCATCAATGTAGTTTTGGGCGAATCCCTTTTCTTTGTTCAAGGAAACACGGGTGGTGCGATCATCCATCAATATTTGTTTGCCAAAGCGTTCAATGCCACTCGATTGTGAATCGTCGATCATTTCCGCTTCGGCGGATCCGGATCGAACCGGCACATATCCATTCAAATCAATCACGCGTGCGTAAACGATATCCTTGTGTTGAAGGTATTCAGCTTCAAAAGGGGCAAGGACCTTGCTTACGTAGTCATCGTATTTGGTCCTGTATTGCTGTGGGGAAGTATTTTCCACCGGAATGAACTGCGAGTCGAACAGATCGTCCCTGCTAAGCCCTCCGGCATCAATAATTTCCCCAAGGATCGTGCTGACGCTTTTGGCGCCGATGATGGAGGTCCACTGTCCCTGTTTCTTCAGTATATCCAACTGGCTGTCGGTACTTGACAAAATGAGATAACCCCCGAGTATCGCCGCAAAAACGACAATAACGCTTACAGCCGTGGAGAGCTGGACACCGATGCGTTGAAACATAGGGTATTCCTTTCATTGTTGGCACTTCAAACGTGTGCCGAAAACATAGCGGCCGATAGGGCAGCAGACCAAGAGCGCAAGCGCTGTGAATGCCGACATGATCAACGCTTTCAAAATATCCGAAAAATCAAATATTCTCAAGCGTATTTGTGATCGATCAACTCCAGAGAAAGTTTAGAAATTTATGAAAAATAGGACCTTTTTCACGGATTCCTCAGGTTCGGGGGAGTGCCGGAATTGACAAGGAAAACCGATTGGCCGGAACATTATCATCCCTAATGTTCCGGCCCGATGCCGGACTTTGCTATCCTAAGAGTAGGGGGGCCGCGATTTTTCGATATCTCTCAGCC
>JABDRH010000617.1 GCA_013041835.1 Desulfatitalea sp.
CTCCCACCGAGGTCGTCTGGCAGGGCTGCAATGCTGGAAAACGGAGCTTTGGTATTCTCCACAACGGGGATATCCTGGGATGCACCTCCATTCGTGACAAGGAGATGATTGAAGGCAATATCAGGCATCGGTCGGTAGTGGACATCTGGCAGGATACAGGAACGTTTCGTTGGGCCAGGTCCATGAAAAAAAGCGACCTGAAAGGCTTTTGCGGTGCTTGTGCCTATGCAGGGACCTGCCTGGGCGGGTGCCCCAACACGCGGCTCACCATTAACGGTTCCATCTATTCGGAAAATCCATGGTGCGCTTACCACAATGCCATGACAGCGACCCGTGAGACGTTGAATGCCCACGAGAATCCAAAATCCTTGATGGCCGCGGCCCGTGCCTTTTCAGAGCGCGGGCAGTGGCAGGCCGCCGGTCTTGCCTTGGAGCGGCTCGAGGCGTTGTCTCCCAATGATGTCGATTCCTTGATGCTATACGGATTTGTCAGCTTTATGTTGGGTAATTACGATCAGGCTGCCCGGGCCAACAAGGCCGTATTGTCACAGGACGCAGAAAATGCTTACGCCAGGAAAGGCCTGGGATTGAGCCTCCATCGTTTGGGCAAATCCCGGGAAGGCATTGTCCATCTGGAAAAAGCGGTCAGTTTAAATTCTCCATTCAGAGCCGATGCGCTACATGACTTGGCGGTGGTCTATCAGGAACTGGGGCAGGCCGGCCCGTTCTGAGCCATGTCCGGTCTCTCAAGCACAATCTTTTTATACAAAGTAGAATCCGAGGGTAACGTCGTAGTTGTCGGCGCCTTCGAATTGACATCCGACGTATTCTCCGATGACTGAAACGACCCGGGCCGATTTGTGAATAAGTGCCTGGTTGGTGTTGTCCAGATTAAAGCGGACGACCAGCAGGTCGCCTTCATGGACCAGCTTGGCTTTTTCGGATGTGAACCGCAATCCTGCCTTGGAAAGGTCCCGTACGACCATCGGTCCCCAGATGCTGCCGGAGGCGGGCACTGGTCCCAAATCGTCGCCCAAAGCGAAATAGCCCTCCAAAGACACGGATTTGCGATAAAAGCGTCGCTTTTCGAGTACGGCGGTGAACAGGGTGCCGCATGGACAATTGACGCGTACCGCGTTGCCCAGCTTTTCGAACTGGCCCACCGATACCGACTCTTGTATGCCGCAGGCGTCGCAGGTCAGCAGTACCAAACCATCATCCCTGGGATAGACCGACTGATGGTCGTCGGCTCGTCCGCCCGGTGCTTTTTCAAGCAGCATTGGCCGCGATAAATCCGATAGTACCGGCCGACGCATCGAGTCCATGGTATCATCGGCAGGCGGCGATACCGGCGATCCGGCACGCGCGCGTCGCTCATCCATGCGGATGACGCTGTCACTGGAACCGGTTGATGTTGCCGCATCGGCAGGCGCCTGCGGGCCAATGGCCGTGGCTCCGTCGTGCCTGGCTGCAAGCGCGAGGCGCTCGGCGATGAAATCACCGAAAAAGCGAACCAGCGCCTTGCTCTCCCGGCGCCACTTTTCCGTCGTGTCGGCCTTGGCCACGCCGATGACACCCACGGGTGTGCCGCGCGAATAGATCATGTACCAGATAATCGCACCCAGCGCCGTTTCTTGCCACTGCTGCAATTCCTTGCGCTCGGCTGGTGTCAGCGTGGCGACATCGTCGATGACCACCAGCTTCTCATTTCGCAGGCGTAAAACGGCGTGCTTGATTTGCGACAGACGCATTATCCTGGGGCGTTCGGCGTTTTCCGACCGGTTCCAGCCATAGGCCGGCTCCAGGCGTTTCAATTGGCGATTAATGCGGTGAATAAAGCAAGCATCCGCTTTGGCGAACAAGCAGATCTTTTTCAACGCATCCGTAAAGGAGTGCTCTGCATGCCTGTCGCTGACGGTGCTGATGTTATGGGTGACTGTGAACATCAGCCCGAGCAGCTCCTCTTGGGCCTGAACCTGCTCGGCGGCGAAACGGCCATTCGTGGTTTCGGTCAGAAACACATGAATGGTCTCGGCATTGCCGGCCTGGGGGCCATCGAAACGCAATTCGATCTTGATGCTGATCGGTTCTTTTGTTTTATGATTTAGTGTGATGTCAAAGGATTGCGGTCGAGCATGGTTGACCAGATCGTTCATGTGGGAAAAGAAAACCACCAGATCCGTCTTGGCCACAAAGAGCGAAAAGGGCTTGCCCTGCAACTCCTCTTGGCGGTACCCCAATAGGTTTAGCGCCTGTTGACTGGTCTGGGTGATCAATCCCGATCGGGCCAGGGCGATGGTCCCCGATGCCTTCAAATCAGCACCGCATGACCCGCAAAATTTGTAGTGTGGCGGATTTTCAGCCTGGCACCGGGCGCAGGTTGCCTCCAACTTCTGGCCGCAGGTGCCGCAGAACTTTTGTCCCTCGGAATTGCTCGCTTGGCATGATGGGCATTCCATAACTTAATTTATAGCTAATTCTAAAGACACTGGCAACACATGGATGAGGTGTGACGGTGCAGGAAAGAAATTCCCATCTTGTTTGTTTTTTGTGCCTCGCCGGGTGAGTGCCTCAACACCTAAAAGTGTCAATATGTTTTTGCGCGAACCTTAAAAAGAGTGTGGCGGGATATGCCAAGGAATGCGCGCTTTAACAGCATGGCAACGACAGCCATGTTTTTCCACGATAGCCTTGTACTGTCAGGCTTTCTTTGATAAAAAAACGCTTCCCGGATAGATTCAGAGTCGGCATTAAAAGGACAATTCTCATCTTTAACGTACTACCAAAAGGAGAATAGTTATGAGCTTGATCTCAATTGAGAGCTCGGTGGGTCTTGGCGGAAGCAATAATCCCATTGACGTGGCGGTTATCCAGCATTTGTTGAAATCCGGTTTGACGCAATTCAGAAAGGTCAAGGGCAGATCCACGAGCATGATCTTCCCAAACATTGAAATCGACGGCCAATGCACGCCGGCTTTGATTGAGCACATTAAAGCATTTCAAAAAACGGCCTGTGGCTTCAAAAAGCCGG
>JABDRH010000626.1 GCA_013041835.1 Desulfatitalea sp.
GGCTGATACAGCCTGAAAATATCATCCATGGATGGGTCGCCCGGCGATTCGGACTGGGGTGTGGTTTGATCGGCAAAACAAGGCCGGTGCGCATTAAACAACAACCCGACGGCAAGGAAAATGAGGATGGATACCGTCAAAACCATGCATGCTGGTGCGGGACCGGTCCGCGTGATTCGAATCGGATAATTACGGCGTAGCCGGCAATAATTGCTCAAAACACACCTCCAGTGGGCCGATATGGCACTTGTATAAAAAACAAGTGAATGGGTGTGGTGTTCGGTTCGCAAATGGATCTTAAAACTCAGGAGGGAATACCATTTTCATTGCGACGGTGGCAATGCGCAATTCTTCCTGGGCCGCATTCCCTTCAACCGAAGAAACAACAGCCTTGTCGTCGTTATTGAAAAGGGGGCTATTGCCTTTCCTCGACCATATGTGGTAGGGGATTCGACTTTGCGACGCCTGCCGGTAGTGGTCGCAACAAATACCGGAAGGCTGCCACCGAAATTCATCGGTCCACAAAGCGCCATGCACGAAGGAGGCTTCATGCGACAATGGATTGGGATCGGCATGGTCCTTTTCTTATTTGCAACCGGAGCGGGTTGCACGTCGAAAACAACATCCGATGGGAATGAGGTGTTTTTCGATGGCATGATTCAGTTGATGGATCAAGGGGTCTATTTCATGGGGAGATCCGTGGGCCAGGTGAAGGTTGTGGAGACGGGCGCGGGACATGTGACACGGGTGCGTGTCACCCTCGATACCGACTTTAAAGGCGATGTGGGCAATAATCTGGTTTTTTTCGTGAATAATGGCCGGTTGCAAGCAGCCCTGCTGCAAGGCGTGGGCGATGTGCTCGAATCCGGTACGCCGCTGAGCGGATTTGCCTCCAAAGCCGGTCTGAATTGGTTTAAATTCAAGACCCTCTTTAACGATCGAATTATTCACGCCACACAACGCGCCATGGCTTTGAAAGCGCGCTTTGGTTGACGCCTGGCGCGGGGTTCATGGTTTTTCCGGCACGGCCGACATGAATTCGTCCGAAACTCAAATTTGCCTGGCACCCTTACGGGGACTGACCGGTACCGTTTTCCGCGAAACCTACGCACAATTTTATGACGGCATCGACTATGCCGTAGCGCCTTTTTTAACGACCACCCATGGTGGTCGCGTCAAACCGAGCCACCTACAGGAGGTATTGCCCGGGAACAACCGGCGAATGCCCGTCATCCCCCAAATTCTCAGCAAGGACGCGGAGAGGTTCATTACTTTGGCCAGGGCCCTTTATGATTTGGGTTATGACACCGTCAACTGGAACATGGGTTGTCCCTTCCCGCGGGTGGCGAAAAAAGGGCGTGGATCGGGCCTGCTCGGAGACCCGGAGCGGATCGCGGTCCTTCTCGACCAAATTATGGCCGCCATCCCCAACCGGCTCAGCATTAAAGCGCGTCTCGGGTGGCGTGACGCGCAAGAGCTGCTTGCGGTCATCAAGGTGTTGAACGCTTACCCAATTCACCGCCTGATCATCCATGCGCGCACGGGCATCCAAATGTATAAAGGATCCGTGGACCTGGACAGCTTCGAACACTGTCTGAGCATCTGCCGCTGTCCGGTGGCGTACAACGGCGATATCACGACGACGGCCGATTACCGTTGGCTTCAATGTCGCTGGCCGGGTTTGAAGACGTGGATGATCGGCCGGGGCGTGCTTCAAGACCCCTTTCTTCCGGCTGATATCAAGGGGTTGCCAAACACCACCGAAAGTGACCGGCGAGAACGCTTTCGCTGCTTTCACGATGCCTTGTTGGAGCGCTTTGCCCGAGTGCGCAGCGGCCCGGGCCATCTGGTGAACACGATGAAAGGCTATTGGACCTTTTTTGCCGTTGGATTTGAAGATGGCGGCCGCATGCTTAAAGTGGTGAGAAAGGCCGACACCCTACGAAAATATCATACGGCAGTGGACCGGTTCTTTGATGCGCCGTTCCGGTCAATCGGTCCGGCGGTTTCACCAAATTGCAAATCCGCCGGCGATCCGCCGGCGTCTTTGGACGAGGAGGTGGCATGATCAACATACGGCAACTGCTTATCGTCGGATGCCTTGTCCTGGCGTCCTTGCCTGCCCGGGCCCAATCTTTGATCGATGCCAAGGACGTTCGGCCGCCTGAGCAACTCAGCTTGTGCGGTGAACCGGTCCCCGTGGCAGTGGCGGATGTGCGCGAACGTTTCGAAAAAGAGATGCTGCTGTCCTTATGGGATCGTCCCCAGGTGCTGCTTTGGCTCAAGCGTTCGACGCGCTATCTGCCGTTTATCGCACAGGAACTGGAACGTGCCGGGCTGCCCGAAGATCTGAAGTACCTGGCCATTGTGGAGAGCGCCTTGCGGCCCCATGCCGGATCGTCGCGCGGGGCCATCGGTTTCTGGCAGCTCATGCCGGAGACGGGGCGTCGATATGGTTTGCAGGTGGACGAATTCGTGGATCAACGCCGGGATATTTTTGCTTCCACCCAGGCCGCCATGAAGTATCTCAAGGAGTTGCACCAGCAGTTCGGAAAATGGGCCTTGGCCATGGCCGCTTACAATATGGGAGAAGAGGGATTGGCGGCCGAGGTCATTGAACAGAAGACAAATGATTACTATCGACTCTACTTGCCCCTGGAGACCCAGCGGTTCGTCTTCCGTATGATGGCGGTTAAGCTGATTATGGAAAACGCCGGCCGATACGGATTTTCGCTTTCAGAGAAAGATTACTACCCACCGCTTCGTTTCGATACGGTGGCCGTGGATTGCTTCCAAAGCATTCCGTTGCGAATTCTGGCCGAGGCTGCCGGCGTCGCTTTCAAACAGATCAAGGATCTCAATCCACATATCCGCGGCCATTACATCCAGGCGGGAAACCATCAGATTCGACTGCCCCAGGGCAGCGCGCGTCGATTCGAATCCAACTTCAAAGCCATGGTCGAACAACACGACCGTGAACGCAGTCAGCGCATCTACGTGGTGCAAAGCGGCGATTCCTTGTCATCCATCGCCGATAAGTTTAATGTGCCCCTGGCCGCGCTGTTGATCTGGAATCGCATTGATTTGAATAAGACACTTTACCCCGGGGACCGGTTGGTGATCTATCCCCGCCAGAAAAAACCGGTTCCGGCCGTACCGTGAGAGACTATCGAAAAGATAACGCCATGGAGAAGAAGAAAAGATACGGTGAAACCGTCAAGGCGCAGTTGCTGGCAAGTACACGGGACAAGCTCTACCATTTCATGATGGCCGGTGAGACCCTTCGCGGGGCGGTGGTCAACGGCACGCGAATGGTCAATGAAATGCGCTGGAATCATGAACTGGGCGTTCTGGAAACCCTGGTGCTCGGACACGCCTATCTGGCCGCGGTTCTGCTATCGGCCGGCTTGAAGGGAAAAGACCGCCTCAGCATCGGTGTGGAATGTTCGGGCCCCATCAAAGGTCTGAGCGTCGAGGCCAATGCCTACGGTGAAGTGCGCGGATATCTGAAACAGGTGCCCATTCCCATTCAAGCCCCTTTGGAGAGTTTCAACTTGTCTCCCTTTTTCGGTGCCGGATTCCTCTCGGTGACCCGATACCCGGAGGGCGCCAAGCATCCGTTCACCGGCAAGGTGATGATGGAAAACGGTTCGCTGGCCAAGGATCTGGCCCTTTATCACCTTCGTTCCGAACAGATTCCCACATCATTTTCCCTGAGCGTGGTGTTCGATGCCAACGGTGAAGTGCAGGGGGCCGGCGGACTTTTCCTGCAGGCGATGCCCGGCGCCGAGGACCAGACGCTGGCCCATCTTGAGGCATTGATCAAAGACCTGCCGTCGCTGGGACATGTGGTGAACGCAGCCGGATTTCCCGAACAGTGGCTGGCAGACACCTTCGGTAGCATGGCACCGCGCCTGCTTGGCCGGCGCGGTGTTGAATTTATGTGCCACTGCAACCGCGATCATATCCGCACCATGCTCCGCATGCTGAACAGGGATGAATTGGCGGAAATGGGGAGAAACGGGCCTTTTCCCGTGCAGATCAAGTGTCACAACTGCAATACCGATTATCGGTTCGAACAGGATGAGTTGATCGCCATGTCAAAACGCACCAATTGATCTTGACTCCGAAGGCGATTTCGACCAACCTGAGCATCAGGTGATGGCATCCGCACCGCCGGCTGTGGGTGATACCCGTAACACGCATAAGGAGATCATCGAACATGACGAAAACAAAAAACACAACTTTGCTGATATTGTGCTGTCTGACCCTGGTGGCGATGGGATGTGCTTCCGTGAAGGTGGATCGTGTGGCCGAAGAAGAAACCATCGATCTGAGCGGCAAGTGGAATGACACCGATTCACGCCTGGTATCCGAAGAGATGATCACGGATGCCCTGAACCGTCCGTGGATCGGTCAGTTTAAAAGATCCAAAGGCAAGGCGCCCGTGGTAATCGTCGGCACTATCCGCAACCGCAGCGATGAGCACATCAATACCCGCACCTTCGTCAAGGACCTGGAGCGCGCCCTGATCAATTCGGGTGAAGTGGCCTTCGTGGCCGACGCCATGGAGCGTGATGAGCTGCGCGAAGAGCGCAGGGACCAGGCTTCTTATTCTTCGGAGGCCACCGCAAAGGAA
>JABDRH010000636.1 GCA_013041835.1 Desulfatitalea sp.
GCGGCAAATCTTTCCTGTGCTCACCTCGGCCGAACGGGTAAGCATTGATCTTTCCGCGGTGACCGAGTGCGACGGCGCGGGTATCCAGATGGTCTGCCAGATGTGGCGGGCCATGCAAGTCCGGGGCAAATCGATCCGCATGACCGCCGTTTCGACAAAGGCTTTGGCCGCCATGCAACTGGCCGGCATGGATGCGCAATTTTTATCAGCCCACCTGAATGAGGTGTGATCTGTGGACAACCAAAAAGAAGCCTATCGCATCGAAGCGTATGAACTGCTTGCCGAGTTGGAAACATCTTTGCTGGAGTTGGAAACTTCGCCCGATGATTTTGAGCTGGTGGATCGGGTCTTCCGTGCCATGCACACCATTAAAGGTTCTGGCGCCATGTTCGGCTTTGATGACATCGCCGAGTTCACGCATGACGTGGAATCGGTATTCGACATGGTGCGCGACGGCAAGATGGCTGTAACGCCCCATTTGGTCAACCTGGCCCTGATGGCCAGGGACCAGATCAAGTTGATGCTCGACCGCACCGGCCCGGCATCGGCCACAGAGCACCAACAAGCGGATGAAATTCTTGCCGGATTTCGCATACTGCTCGACAATGCACAACACGATGACGATTGCACCGTCAACGAAGAGCCGACAACGCCCGAGTGTGCGAATGAAAATACCACCTTGCCGGAAAAGATCTACCGAATTTACTTCGCCCCCCATGAAACGGTCTTTGAGAAAGGAACAAATCCGCTTGCCTTGCTGGCCGAATTGGCGGATCTCGGACTTTGCCGGGCGTTGCTGCACACCGATCGTTTGCCTGCGGCTGAAGGGTACGATCCTCAAGTATGCTACCTGTATTGGGATATCATGCTCGCCAGCCGGGCGGAACTGAACACCGTCCAGGATATTTTCATCTTTATCGAAGACGATTGCGACCTGAGCATCGACATTATCGAAACGCTGGACGACGAGGGTGAGACCTACGATGCCAAACGCCTGGGAGAAATCCTGGTGGACCGCGGCGACCTGACCCCCGAACAGATTGACACGACCTTGAAGAAACAACAGCGCATCGGTGAAATGTTGGTCGGCGCTCAACAAATCAGCCCCGGCAAGGTTGAAGCGGCCCTTGCCGAACAAGATTTCGTAAAATCCGCACGCACGCAACGCGAAGTGCAATCCAATACCGTCAGTGTGCGCGTGGCGGCCGAAAAACTGGACAACCTGGTCAACCTGGTCGGTGAACTGGTCACCGTACAGGCCCGCCTGAGCCAGAAAGCCATGCTGGAACGTGACCCTGAACTGCTCTCCATTACCGAAGTGGTGGAGCGGCTCACCGCCGAACTGCGCGATAACACCCTGAGCATCCGCATGCTGCCCATCGACACCACTTTTAACAAGCTGCGCCGTCTGGTGCGCGATCTGTCCAGGGAGCTTGGAAAAAGCATTCTGCTCAAAACCGAGGGCGGCGATACCGAATTGGACAAAACAGTCATCGAGCAACTCAACGACCCGCTGGTGCATATTCTACGCAACAGCATCGATCACGGCATCGAAATGCCGGATCAACGCACAGTGGCCGGCAAAGCCGAGCAGGGCCTCATCCGCTTAAGGGCCGAACACTCCGGCGCCAACGTGCTCATCCACATCAGCGACGACGGCACCGGCATCGATTCGAAGCACATCCGCCGCAAAGCAATTGAAAAAGGGTTGCTCGCCCCGGACGCCGAGGTAAGCGAAAAGGAGCTGATGCAATTGCTTTTCGCCCCGGGCTTTTCCACGGTCGGGTCGGTGACCAATGTATCGGGTCGCGGCGTAGGCATGGATGTGGTCAAGCGCAGCATCGAAAACCTGCGCGGCAGCGTGAATATCCAGAGCCGCAAGGGCGAGGGCACCACCATCACGCTTATACTGCCCTTGACGCTTGCCATCATCGACGGCCTGCTCGTGGAGATCGGCACGGATAAGTTCGTTCTGCCCCTTTCGGCCATCGAGGAGTGCGTGGAGCTGACCCGCGAGGACCTGGCCGGCACCCACGGTCGCAATATCCTGAATATCCGCGGCCAAATCGTACCCTTTGTTCCCTTGCGCGGGCATTTCGGTATTCCGGGTGATCCGCCCGACATCGAGCAGGTGGTGATTAACACCGTGGACGGCCAGCGGTTGGGCATTGTTGTGGACCGCGTCATCGGTGAGCACCAAATCGTGATCAAAACGATGAATTCGCTATACAAAGACGTACATGAAGTCTCCGGCGCCACCATCCTGGGCGACGGCACCGTGGCCCTCATCCTTGATGTGCAAAAGCTGGTGAAAGAGCTGAATGCAGAGGAACTGGCAGCGTAGAACGACGAATCAAATGGATTCCCGACAAACGGACCGAACACAATGGCGTATTGGCGGCATCACGATGGTCGACCCCATATTTACCTCAAGCCCGGTCAGGTATGCATCAGTGAAAGGGAAATCATCGTGACGACGGTACTGGGATCTTGTGTATCGGCGACTTTTTTTCACCGGCCCAGCGGCCTGGCCGCCATTTGCCATGCCATGCAGCCCAGGTGCCCGCGTTCGTTGCCCAGTTCGGCGACCTGCCCCGCAGAGTGCGAAAACCGCTATCGTTACACGGTATGCGCCATCGAAGGCATGCATCGCCGTCTGTTGCAGTTTGGCGTGCAACCGCACGAACTGGAAGTCAAATTGTTCGGTGGCGCCGCCCTGATCGGGAAAAATCCCGGCCGGGCCGACAGCCGCTCCATTGGGCAGCTCAACGTCAAGGCAGCCACGGATTCACTCATCGATTGCGGCCTGACCCTTAAAGTGGCGAATGTGGGCGGCAATTTCGGACGTAAGATGATTTTCGATACCGCCACGGGTGAAGTGTTCATGAAGCGCCTGAAAAAAATACATACCGTGGAAGGCGCATCGACCCTGGCGGATACAACGCCGGTAATCCTAAAAAGGGATTTTTAGCATTCCCATGTCACGCCACGCAACCAGTGCTGCAAACACCCTCTGTGAATTCACCATGCAGACCGATACGTATGGGCGGTTGGTCAGCATGGATGCAACAGGGCTTGACCTTCTCGGGTATGAGCGCGGCGACCTTTCCACCGGTCTGCCATTTGAAACGCTGTTCTTGTCCGCTGATCAACAATGCGTCCAGGATAACCTGCGGCGCGCCAAAAGAGGCGAGTGGCTCGGCCTGATCCCATACACGCTTTTGGATCGAACGGGAAATGCTTTTCAGGCCCTGATCGACGGTCGTCTTAATGAAACCGGAGAAGGCCTCCGCCACACCGTTCTGGTATTGCCGCGGCACGCCCCCGCTGCAAACGTGGTAAAGGAGCACAACACACTTTTCAATACCGTGCTTTCCAGCATTCCCTGTGGTTTGTACATCGTGGATCGGTTTGGGCGTATCGTCCATTGGAATCCGGCCGCCGCCGTCATAACCGGCTTGAGCAGCATGCAAACCATCGGCAAAACCTGCAAAGAGGTGATAAGCTGCCCTAACCTCGAAGAAAAGTGCCCATTGGTCAATGGCGGTCAGGGCAAGGTGATGCCGCTGTGCGTCCAAGTGTCCATGACGGTGGGCAGCCGCAAGATCCAGCTGCAAAAGACATCGGTCTATATCAATGACACCGACGATACTATCATCGGCGCCGTGGAAAGCTTCGTGGACATGAGCTTGCAGTATGAAACGCAGGCGGCACTGGCAGAGGCACAGGAACTGTCCAAATCCGCCCGCCAGGCCAAGCGTCATTTCCTTGCCAACATGAGCCACGAAATCCGCACGCCCATCAATGGCATCATCGGTATGCTGGAACTGATGCTCTCCTCGGACAATTGCGGCGTCGGTCAGCGCGATTACCTGCTCAACGCCAAACGGTCGGCGCATTTGCTCAAAAACCTCATCGGGGATCTGCTCGATTTTGCCGTGGTGGAAAAAGGCGAACTGGATATCGAGCACACCGGTTTTTCCCTGCACAGTGTCATCGGTTCGGTCATCGTCCGGCAGACCGAGTTGATGCAGAACAAATTGGTCTGTATTCACAGCCATATCGAAGATGATGTGCCGGACAACATCCACGGCGATTCGGGCCGGCTTTACCAGATTCTCAAACACCTGGTGGGCAACGCCATCAAGTTCACACCCAAGGGCGAGGTGGCGGTCGGCGTTTCGAAAGTGCAATCGCCAACCCCGGCGGACACGCCGGATCACCGGCAAATCGCGCTGCATTTCAAGGTCAGCGACACTGGCGTGGGTATCCACAAGGCCAGGCTGGAATCAATCTTCGAGGCCATGGCTCAGGCGGACGAATCGTCCACGCGCACCTTTGGCGGGCTGGGTATCGGCCTGAGCATCGTCCATCGGCTGGTGGTTCTGATGGAAGGCCGGATTTGGATGGACAGTCAGCCCGGCAAGGGCACGGTGGTGCATTTCGTGCTGCCGTTCAAAAGCAATATCCGAAACACCACCGATCCGGCCCCAACGACCATGGCGCAATACCAGGGGAACTGTTGGATTTCCGAATCCACGGGCCTTGAGCTATCACCGGCAGACGCGGCTGAGGATTCAGACCCGGCTGGACTCAAACTGGTCCCCATGCCGTTGCCCGACACATGGCGGGATCAATGCCGGGAACTCTTGGACCTGATGACCGTGCAACCCAACCGTGTAGAAGGCCTGATCAAAAGGCTTAAAAAGGAAGCCGTCAATGCCAATCAAAACGGCGTTGCGACCCTGCTTTTTCGCCTGCTGCTGGCCCTGAGACGACAGGATCAGGACAGTATTCGCCATTGCCGAACAGTGCTGTCGCGTAAAATAGAAAGCATCAGCGGCCAAAAGGCAGGGATACATAGTCAAGGAGGACATCGTGAAGATTTTGATTGCCGAGGATGATGACATCAGCCGCAAAATCATCCGCACCATTGTAAGTCGTCTCGGCGCTTGTGACACGGTAGTCGATGGCGCCGAAGCCGTGGAAGCCTTCGAGTTGGCATGGGAGGACGGTCAGCCGTATGACTTAATTCTTCTGGATATCATGATGCCGGATGTCGACGGCCAGGAGGCCCTCAAGCAGATCCGCCAGATCGAACGTCAAATGGGCATCCGTGGCAAGCAGGAAGTAAAAGTGATCATGCTCACGGCCCTGGACGATCCACGCAGCGTGGTCGAGGCCTATTATCGCGGCGGCGCCAACGCTTATCTGGTCAAACCCATCGATACGGAAAAACTGAAGGCCGAGCTTAAAAAGCTGAACCTGCTGCCGGCCGGGCACGAGCCACAGGGCATGAAATAGTGAGGCAAGGCCCATGCAAAAGCGTATTCAGGTATTGATCGTCGATGATTCGGCGGTGGTTCGTAACACCCTGGCCGACATTATTGCCTCGGACCCGCGCCTGGAAGTCATGGCCACGGCCCAGGACCCATTCATCGCAGCCGATAAAATCAGCCGCCAGGTTCCTGCGGTCATCACCCTGGATCTGGAAATGCCGCGTATGGACGGCCTGACCTTCCTGGAAAAGATCATGAGCCAACACCCCATCCCCGTGGTTATCTGCTCCAGCCTGACGGAAACGGGCTCCCGCTCGGCCCTCAAGGCCATGGAACTGGGGGCGGTGGATATTATCGCCAAACCCAAGGTGGGTACGCGCACGTTCCTTGAAGAGTCAAAGGTGCGCATTTGCGATACGGTATATGCAGCCGCCCGGGCCAATTTGAAGCGCCGAACGCCGCCTCGTGTCATCGCGCCCAAACTGACCGCCGACGCGGTTCTGCAAAAACCCGTCACCAGTCGCGCCATGGTGCGCACCACGGATAAAGTGGTGGCTGTCGGCGCATCCACCGGCGGAACGGAGGCCTTGCGTATTTTTTTACAGATGTTGCCGCTCGATGCGCCCGGTATCGTTATCGTTCAGCACATGCCTGAAAATTTCACCCGGGCCTTTGCCGAGCGACTCAACAGCATCTGCCAGGTCACGGTCAAGGAGGCTGAAAACGACGATACCGTCATGCACGGCCGGGTGCTGATCGCACCGGGCAACCGCCACACCTTGCTCAAGCGCAGCGGCGCGCGCTACTACGTTGAAATCAAGGATGGCCCGCTAGTCAGCCGTCACCGGCCATCGGTGGACGTCTTGTTTCGTTCCACGGCGCGCCATGCCGGCGCCAATGCCGTGGGCGTCATCATGACCGGCATGGGCGATGACGGCGCTCAGGGTATGCGCGAAATGAAAGAGTCCGGCGCCTACAACATCGCCCAGGACGAAACCTCGTGCGTGGTTTTCGGCATGCCCAAAGAGGCGATCAAAAAGGGCGGCGTGGACAAAGTGATGCCGCTCAAGCGTATTGCGGCCGCAGTGTTGAGAGAATGCTTGGTTTAGGGCTCCCTGCCCTCGAAAGACAATGCCGTTGAGCCGGTTAGAAGTGGGCGCAGCTTAACTTAACCCGCCCTGCAGCCGATAATATAGGCGTAATTGTGCAACGAACAGGAGGAGGTTGCTCCACCATGAGCAAGAAGATTTTAGCCGTCGATGATTCGGCCAGTGTCCGTCAGATGGTCTCATTCACCCTCAAAGGCGCTGGGTACGAGGTATTGGAATGCTGCGATGGGCAGGACGCTCTGAATAAGATCACCGGCACAGGCGTACAGATGGTCGTCACGGACTTGAATATGCCCAACATGAACGGATTGGAGCTGATTCAAGCCCTGCGCGCCAAACCAGAGTGTAAATTCATGCCGATCATTTTCCTCACCACTGAATCCCAACCCGAAAAAAAGGAGGCCGCCAAGGCCGCCGGCGCCACCGGTTGGATCGTCAAGCCGTTTAAGCCCGAACAACTGCTGGCGGTGGTGAAAAAGCTGCTGGGATAACTACCGGACAGGCATCGACCGCCGGCATGAGATTCGATATGGCATCTGATTTAAACCCGACATACCCATCCAAAGATAAGACCGGCGACATGAACCTTATCCCCAATGGTCCAGCGATGACGCCCAAAATGTTTGACGCCTTCAGCAGTCTGATCACTGATATGCTGGGTATCAAGATGCCCGTCACCAAACACACCATGCTGCAATCCCGGCTTCAAAAGCGGCTGCGGCGATTGGGATTGAAAACGTTCGAAGCCTACTACGATTTTGTGTTCAGCACCGAAGGCCGGCAAAAAGAGCTGGACCACCTGATGGATGCGGTCACCACCAACAAGACCGATTTTTACCGAGAACCGCGGCATTACCAGGTGCTGACGGAGTTGGTTTTGCCAAATGTATTGCAGCATGGGGCCATTGGCACACGCCGCCCGCTCAAAGTCTGGAGTGCCGGATGTTCCACCGGCGCCGAACCTTATACGCTGGCCATGGTATTGAGTGAATTCGGTGAGCAGGTCAAAGGGTTCAATTTTAATATTCTGGCCACCGATATCTGCACCCAGGTCCTGGCCAAAGGGCGCAACGCCGTTTATGACGAACGCGATGCCGAGCCCATCCCCTACAACGCCCGGAAAAAGTTCCTATTGCGCAGCAAAGATCGCAGCCGGCCTCGGATCCGTATCGTTCCCGAATTACGTCGCCTCGTGGAATTCCGGCGGTTGAACCTGATGACATCGGACTATGGCATGGCGGAAGCCATGGATATTATCCTATGCCGCAATGTGATCATCTATTTCGAGCGCCGGACCCAGTTCGCCGTTTTGAATCGGCTGTGTCGTTGTCTGAAAGACAGCGGCTTTTTATTCATGGGCCATTCGGAAACCCTAAACGGCTTCAGCCTGCCGCTCAAGTCAGTGGCTTCCACTGTCTATCAAAAGAAAGGACCGGAGCATGAAAAGTGATACCCGCAAATCAGTATCCCAATACTTGACCTTTAAACTGGGTGAAGAGATGTTCGCCCTCGACGTGGCGCAGGTCCGTGAGATCCTGGATGTCACCACGATCACCAAAGTACCCCGTTCACCCGATTTTATGCGCGGGGTCATCAATGTCCGCGGCAGCATCGTTCCGGTAGTGGATCTGCGTTTAAAATTCGGCTTGCCCGTGGTCGAACGGACCGTGGATACCCGCATTGTCGTCATGGAGATCCACATGGACGGTGACATGAATATCGTGGGCGCCCTGGCCGATGCCGTACACGATGTCTTGGATATGGATACCACGGACATCGAGGCGGCCCCCAAGCTTGGCGCCAAATGGAACACTGAATTTATCAAAGGCATCGGCAAGCTCGACGAACGGTTCATTATCATTTTGGATGTCGATCGGGTCTTTTCATCCGGAGAACTGGCCCTGGTTTCCGAAAAACAGCCCGAAGCGGCATAAAAGGTCGGACCCCCGGAACATAGGCAACGACAGCAAGGAAATCGTTCCAGAGCCTTTTTTACCCAACGGATTTGCCCCTACTGATGTTCACTATGCAGATAATAAAAGGATTTGTTCTGGCAATGGCGGTGTTGACCCTTTCCAACTGCGCAAGCCTTGTCGGGAACGTACCCGGCAAGGACAGTGGAGAGCAGATCGAGATGCGTCGGGAGCAACACGCGAAGACTGAAATAGCTACCGTTAGCAAAACGATAACGCAAATGGATGATGGAACGAATTTTTCGCTTCTCATCAACAAACCGCTAACACTTGAAGATGCCATTTCATACGCGCTGGAAAATAACCTTGATGCGGCCGTTAAACAACTTGAAAGCGATATCCAAAAAGAAGCCATTGTGGGTGAACGGCTGACAATGCTGCCTTCTTTGATTCTCGACGGTGAACTCAGCTGGCGGGATAGATATGATGCAAGCTTTTCCGAAGCGCTGAATGCCGATGAGGGTGGCGCCCAAGCGTATAATTATTCAAGGGATAAAAACACAAAACGATTTAGTGCGGAATTGTCCTGGGATCTGTTGAATTTCGGCATTGCCTATTTTCAACAACGGCAAGCCTTCTACCAGTACGAAATTGCAGAACAGCGACGTCGCCGTGTGATTCAAGATCTGAAATTCGATGTGAGCAAGAATTATTGGCAGGCGCAGACAGCAAAAAAATCCATGCAAATGGCCAAAGGATTGGTCGAGCGGCTAAAGGAGCGAAAACATATTCTTCAAAATCAGCTTGCTTCCGGAAATGCGTCCGAGTTGGAGGCCCTTGAAACTGTCGTTATTCTATCTGAAATGGAAATGAATATGGCCGGATTTCAACAGGACTATCAGCGTTACAAAAGCAAGCTTGCCGCGTCCATGGGGTTACCCGCGGATAGCGTTTTTGAAATCGCGGACATGGACGACAACCTTATTCCCGACGATACCCGGCTGGAAATCGCGTCGCTTGAAAAAATCGCGCTGCGTCACCGCCCTGAACTGTTCGAACAGGATATGCAAGAACAAATCAGCATGGATGAAGCGCATATTGCGATTTCTCAACTATTTCCCAAGCCGTCCCTCTTTTATCGCTACAGCTATGACGATGATTCTCACCTGTATGATAACCAATGGCACCAAGCGGGTATGCGGTTGTCTTTTGACTTGCTGTCCGTTCCCCGGAAAAAAAGCCGGCAAAAAGAAATAGCCATCAAGAAATCACTGGTTCAAACGCAGCGCCGGTCAATCGCTGCTGCTATTCTAACACAGCTTAGGATAGCTGTTATTGATTTTGAAGACGCAAAACAAAATTACCGCCACTCAATACAGATTGCAGCCAGCAGAAGGCTGTTGATGAAGGCCCATCAACGTCATGCGCGACTAGGGAACGGCACGTACGAAGATGTGATTAAAAATGAAGCGAAATTTCTGTTTGCAGAAGTTCACAGAATGTCATTGTATTTGGAAATGGTGATTGGTGAACAACGCATTTTGAACAGCATCGGCAGCGAAGATATTGGCAAGGCGCATTTTTTAAAAACAAAAGAACCTGCAACCGGCGTACAAACCGTTTCCCACGACGAACCATTGCCTGACAAACACACTTTGGTTCAAAAACGCGAAAACACGCAGGTGCCTGCCAACGTGATGCAAGCACCCAAAAGAGAGCATGTCCTTTACCAGGGACTTAAATCCCCTCGGCCCTATTCTCTCCAACTATCGAGTTGGAAAACCAAAGAAAAAGCGAAAAAAATGCTATCCGGTTATGTTGGAAATGGATTGAATGCATTTATCGTCAAAACGGGTATAAATGAAAAAAGCGAGCGATGGCGTTGCTATGAAGGCCACTATGGATCGATTAAAGAGGCGCGAATGGCAAAAGAAGCGCTGAGGCTTCCCACGGCAATTGTAATGAAAACACCCTATGCGGTCTATATTGATCACTTTTCGACCCAACGGGCCATGGCGGATATGGCTTACACGCTCACCCAGAAGGGGTACTCCCCCTATACCCTTAAAGGAAAAGAAACGGACTTTCAAATACTTGTGGGCGCGTTTTACAAAAGCACCTCGGCCGAAACGCTATCCGAAGAAATGAAAGCCCAGGGGATACAAGCTCAAGCCGTTCGACGGTAATGCGTCATTTCATTTACATGCATGGGCGGCAAACGATACACAAGGTTGATATCGGCATATCGTAAAGGCGGCATTGAAAATGAAAAGATTTGTGATTCTATTGTTGATGATAAACCTGACGCTGTTCACAATTTCATTGAGTATGGACCAGGCCCATGCGCAAGACCCTTCAAACCCTTATGGAAATAAAGGTTTTCTATTAATTCTTTATCCCTTGAAAGATACAACCCTTTCCGCCGAGGTTGCCGGAAAGATAAAAAGAATCTCCTATGACATGGGAGAAACGTTTAAAAAGGGGGATGTGCTGATTACCCTCGATTCAGATTATTTTCACTCTGAAAAGGAAAAAGCCGCCGCAAACGCAGCCTATTCAGCGGCTGTGTATCAATTGAAAAAAGAACTATACGACCAAAAATCAGTATCTACAGTAGAATATATCAAAGCGCAAGCAGAGCATGATATTTCAAAAGCAAGTTTGGCCATCGCCCGAAAGAACCTGGCTGTCTGCTCGGTTCGGGCGCCCTATGATGGGAAGGTTGTCAAGCGCTTATCCCGGGAAAACGAGTTTGTAGCAAAGGGGCAGCCGCTTTTGGATATTATTGATGATCGCATAATCCGGGTGAAATTTCATCTGCCCTCATTACTTTATTCCGCTATTGAGGTGGGACAGATTTACCGCATCAAAATCAATGACATCCCATCCGAATTTGAAAGTAAGATCACCCATATTAGCCCGATTGTGGAATCAAACACCAGCAGCTTTCAGGTGTTTGCGCAAATTGATAACGCCGAAAATAAGATACGCGCGGGAATGACAGGCTATATCCGGATAGAAGTCAAGCGGGACGATTTGTGATCATGAAAAATCAATCCAGCGCCCATATTGCGGTACATGCATTTAAAATACTGCGATCCCTCTATCAGGTATCAACGAATCTTCACGCCAGTGAAAACCGTCAGGATTTGATTTTCAGAATATTAAACAACACCATTGATCTTTTCCAGTACCGCCGAGCTGTTCTATGGTCTTTGAATGGCAAGAAACCGGTTCTTTTGGGCGTATCCGGGCGGGAAGATGTTAACAAACAATCACACCTTGCCAAGCTGTGGGAACCCGTCGTTGAATCGCTGAGAGAATCAAAGCGGGGGCACATTTTGGAGCAAATTCCAAATCATCTGACGGATCTTTGGAACGGGCTCGTGGAACAAACCGCCGGCCTTTCCGTCATGTGGATTCCCATTATATTGGATGGAAAGCTGCATGCCGGCCTTTGGTTGGAACGATGGGGCGAGGAGGTGTGGGACCCTTCCGAATGCGAGGTCATGCACTCGTATGAACAAAATCTGCGGTTGGCATGGAAACAATTTGATCGTACCCCCCGCTTGCAGCGGATTAAATCTTTCCGGCCAAAGGGCATATCCATGGCGATAATTGCCATTATTTTGGTATTTCTGGCATATGCCCCAATCATCTCTCTTCGGGTAGTGGCGCCTTGCGAAATCATACCCAAAGACCCGGAAATGTATGCGGCCCCTCTTGATGGTGTCATTAAAGAAATCCTGGTCAAGCCGGGCGACTATGTGAAAGCCGGTGACCTGCTGTTTTTATATGAAGACCGGATCATCATGCATGAACTTAAAGTGGCCCAAAAACAGGTTGAGATCATCAGATCCCAATATGACCGACAGCGGTTTAAATCGTTTATCGATAACGATGTGATGGCGGAAATCCAGAGCTTGAAATACCGGCTTGAACAGGAAGAAATACGGCTGGCACTGGCGCAATCAAACGTCAATCATTTAAAAATACAGGCAAAACGAAATGGTGTGTGTATGGTCGACCACCCGGAACAATGGCAGGGCAGGCCCGTTCGGATTGGTGAGCGGGTGGTGATGATTTTCCATACCGATCAAAGCAAAGTAAAAATATTTCTTCCTGAAAAGGACAATATCGAGTTCGACAAAGACAAACCGGTCTCGATTATCCTGAATGCAGCGCCCGCGAATCGATACAGAGCCAATTTGAATTATATAGCGCCCCAAGCGTCCAAGGGACCAAAGGGTGATTTGTATTTTCAGGCTGAAGCACAATGGCTTCAGCATGGTACAAGAATTAAAGTAGGATCAAAGGGGACGGCCGTCATATATGGCGATAAAGTCTCCTTAATCTACTGGATATTGCGCAAACCGGTGGCTTATGCGCGCCAATTTGCCGGAATATGAAAGTCATCGTATGATTAGCCTTGAAAAGGACAATCCGCTCCCCGTGCTCCGGTCGGACATAAAAATCTTTTCCGGGCCGATTGAAGACGATGGCTCTCCTGTATATATCATCCACGATCCGGTTTCAGAAACTTATAGTAAAATTGGATGGGAAGAGGCCATGGTGCTTAAACGGCTCCGAAACGGCCTGACCCTATCCAAACTGATACAGGAGCTGAACGAAACGACCACACTGCGCGTAAGACCCGAAGATGTGGTCCGCTTGTGTGAAGATGCGAAGCAGCAGGGGTTAACAAAAGAGTCGCTTGTCAAACCCCCCGGCCAACTGATGGAAATGGCCCAAAAAAAGAAAAAATCCCCGCTGACATGGCTGGTGCAGCATTACCTGTATTTTCGTATTCCCTTATTTCACCCGGACCCATTTCTTGAAAGAATGCTGCCCAAGGCCAGAATGCTCGCTTCCCCGGCGGCAAAAACGATTTATGGTTTATTTGCCTTGATGGGGCTTTACTTTTTGACACAACGCTTTGAAAGCTATGTATCGACATTCTCGAATTTTTTTAACCTCAAGGGACTCATCGCATTCTCTGCGGTTATTGTTGTCTTAAAGGCGGCGCATGAACTAGGGCATGCCTTTGTCGCCAAGCATTATGGCCTGCGTGTCCCAACCATGGGAATAGCGCTCATGGTCTTTTTCCCGGTGGCCTACAGTGACGTAACGGACGCCTGGCGGATGCAAAGCCGGTATCAACGCGTTCAAATCGCTCTGGCGGGCATTAAGGTCGAACTGGTTATCGGCGCCCTGGCGCTTGCCTGTTGGGGTGTGACACAACCTGGAATTGTCAACAGCATCTGCTTTATCCTATCATCCACTTCACTGGTTTCTTCCGTTCTCGTCAACTTGAATCCCGCCATGCGATATGACGGGTATTATATCCTTTCCGACCTATGGCGGATTGACAACCTTTCGGAACAAGCCGGCCTTTTTACAAAATGGTATTTAAAACGGATTCTTTTAGGGATGAACACGCCGTCTCCCATAAAGAAAATAAGTGCTCGAAGACAGTGGCAAATGGTTGTGTATTCCTTTTTCGCCTGGCATTACCGATTTTTTCTCTATCTCGGAATTGCGGTGCTTGTTTATTACAAATTCACGAAACCCATTGGCATAACACTCTTTATTCTGGAAATCGCCACCTTTATTGTCCATCCAATCTTCATCGAAATGAACACCTTGCGAAAAGAAAAACATCTGATAAAGCTAAACAAGCGGCTATTCATGACGAGTATAGTGCTCTTATTGCTTTTTGGATGGACAATGTTTTCTTTTCCCCGGGTAACAAGCGCACCGGCAGTCTATCTGCCTGAACACAGTCAAATGGTGTATACGCATGAAGGCGGCCAAGTTACTGATATATATAAAAAGCGTGGCGAATTGGTGTTGCCGGGGGACACCCTGATGAGGATAGAATCTCAAACATTGAATAACGATATCGATTTTCTTCGCATCTCAGTCAAGCACCTTCGGCATACGATAAACAACTTGAAAGGAAATCCCGAAAACCTTGGGCTTGTTCCGGAAATAGAAAAACAACTGGCGTCCAGTGAAGAGGAACTCGCTGGATTGATGGAGAAAAAAGAGCAACTGGTCATAAAAGCGAAGATAACGGGTGTCCTCGCGGAGTTGGATGACTTGCTACAACCCGGTTGCTATGTAAAGAGAAATCAAGTGCTCGGACGAATCGTCGGTTACAAGAAAGCGAGAATAGATGCGTTTGTTTCAGAAAAGGAGATTCGGTATATTCTCCAGGGTGGAGAAGTGGTATTCTGCCCGAAAGACCATTCCGGACGCATTTCAGGAAAAATCGAAAGAATCAATCCCATCCGTGAACAATATGTCGAGATACAGGATATCGGAACGGTTGCCGCCAAAGCGCTCCCCCTGGTCAAGGACGATTTGTCGGACCGAATGACTTTTGTCGAAAGCTACTACAAAGTGCAAATCACCCCGATCCTACCGCAGGACAATAAGGTCAGACTGGGCACAAGCGGCCACGTATGGCTTCACACGGCGAAACAGTCCTTGGCGTTGAAACTTTTTCAGAATGTCTATGCACTTTTTATCCGAGAAAGTGGTTTTTAGTTCACCCCACCCTAACAGTCTGATTCGTTTACCCATACCCATATGCCGCGTTTGATTTCGCATTGGATATCAGTTTTTTCTAAAGCAACTGATGCATTATGCCGATAACATCAAGGTCCTATTGATTGTATTGCGGCTCAGCGGAATCGGTTGTCAACTGACGAGATGAGAGGAAACGGCTTTGCGAATTATTCCCTTGGAAAAAAGGATCGTGCTTGACGGGGCGGGAGCAGGCGTCCTTTCCACAACGGTGGAAAGTCCCACCGATCAAGATCATCATTTCGAAAACACCGAACTCGGTGAAAACCAGGAAACTGACCCATCTGAAGGTGAAAACGCGGATTCGGATGCGCTGGATCATACGACTGTGGATCACTTGGCCGATCCGCCCCATGATGGGGTCCATGAACCGACGCCTCCCGGCTATTCAACGGTTTTGGTTGTCAGTGATTCTGAAAATACCGATCCGTTTGTGAATGCCGTTGATGCCGATGCCCTGGTTATCCGGTATTCACCTGATGAAACCACCGCCCAGCAGCTCCTTGATGCTATCAGAGCGGCTCTTGAGGGCAAGGAAGTCGATTGCATCGCATTTGCCGGAAACGACCTCGGCATCGCCGGTATGGGCATCGCACAAGATATGACCCTGGGTGTTTCCACGCTCGCGGTCAGTGAAATACAGCAAAATTTCTGGTCCACCGTTGGTTCATTCATCAATGAAGGTGGTCATATCGATCTGTTTTGTGACAGCATAGCAACGGAACCGATCAGCCCCTTATTAACCGATCAGCTTGCATCCACATGCGGACAAACCATCAGCATTTATTATGCTTATGACAACGACCAGTTTTCTTCTTTAGGCGCCACGGCCCCACCTGTAAATGATGAGGCCGATCATCTCCCCGCCGATAATGATGCGATGGTTTTAGCGAAAAATGACATTGCCGAATCCAAACAGAGCCTGAACATTGCCTTGGTGGACACCACGCTTTCAGATTATGAAAATATCGCCGACGCCATTGATGAAGATGTAACCATTCTCTATTTCAACGGTGAAACCGAGTCGGCAACCCAAGTGCTTGAACAAGCCGTCGGTTATGCCTCCGATTCTCAAATGCCGATCGATTCACTTTCCATCATGTCCCATGGGAAAACCGGTGCGTTCAAGCTTGGAAATGAATGGATCGATGCCTCAAATCTTTCCTCGTACACCGACGCCTGGCAATCATTGAATGCCGCGATGAATGAGGGCGCGAATCTGTATTTATTCGGATGCAACGTGGCCCGGGACTCGGACGCTGGGCAGGATCTTTTGGATAGTCTGGCAAGGGTCACCCAGGCAGATGTCTTTGCATCTGACGATATCACGGGCATCGGGGGCGACTGGCAGCTTGAAGCGGCATCCATCGGTGATAACGCAGAGCTAGAAAACGGTCTGGACACCCATATCGATGCCGGCGGTCTGGCCGATTACGCGGATGCGCTGGTGGACTATACTGAAACCGGCTGGTCCGGCTCCCAAACCTTTATAGATGGTGGGATTTCATTTACACTGGACGTCTTGGGCGGCGGCACCATCGATTGGTCCTTCGACGGCACGACCGATACGTTGACCATCAGTGACAATGACGGCACCGGATCCGGCACCACGATTGCCATCACGGACAACAACGGGGGGCTTAATATCGACAACATCATTTTTGACAGTGATGTGGGAACATTCAACTGTGACACGAATATCGGCACATTGACGCTGTCAGGCGGCGCTGATTATGATGCGGTTTCCATCAACGGCGGCGGCGGCACCATCACGAATCTCGTTTATTCAGGGGATGTGACCCAAGCATCGGTTATCAACGCCAATGTGAATACAGTAACCGCGCCTGCCATTATTGAGTCATCCGCCATCACCATCACCGGAACCATAGGCAATTTCACCGTCACCAACGATATCGCAGGCCATTCACACGTCACCATCACAGGGGATGTGACCGGTTTTGACGTGGGCAATGATATGACCGGGTATTGCGCCGTGACCATAAATGGCAATGTAGGCTCGGTGGATATCAACGGTTCATTGGACACCCGGGCCATGTTCCTGATCGAAGGAGATCTGAACGCACTCGATATTGCCGCCGCAGCGGATACCGGAATGGTTTCCATCACCCAAGTCAACGGCGCCTTTAATGTCACCGGCGCGTATACCTATTCCAATACGTTCGGGTCCGACACCCACGTCACCATCGATACGTCCGGTGTTAATGATGCGGCGGTCCCTGATCTCATTTATGCCGAAACCGTGGACAGCGATGGAAACGGTCAGATCGACCATATCAAAATCGTCGCCAACTGCGCCTTAAATGATGACTTCAGCGGGATTGCGGCAGCCGTGGCAGGGTATACGCTCGATGCCACCACGCCTTATCTGACCAACATCGGCGGAGGCGGAGCCGCGGATAATGTCTTTTATATCAAGATCGATGAGAGCGGATCCGGTGATACCAATGTCACGCCCACCGTTACCTTGACGGCCAATACCTCGTTGCAAGGTTCGTCCGGAGGTCTTATCCCCGCCCCCATCGCCGATACCGGCTGGAAAGCACCCAGCGCGGAAGGAGAGGACTACAATCAATGGTCAAACGCTCAAGATGCCTATATCGATGACGGGAATTGGGCAGATGAAGGTACGGACGGCCAGTATAATGACTGGTACAACTTTAACTTTGGCATACCCGCCGGCGTATCCATCACCGGTATCGAAGTGACTGTCAATGGCCATAATTATTTCACCACGATATTGGGGGGCAATGGAGGCGTCGACATCGGCCTGTCCTGGGATGGCGGGACGAGTTACACCAGCAGTCAATACATGCAGCTTGACAATTCATTGCTGTCACATAACGACACCTGGAAAACGATTGGCGACGCCTCGGACACATGGGGCCGGACCTGGTCCAGCGACGATTTCACAGACGGCAATTTCAGAATCCGGTTTCAAAGTGATATCAGCGGCATGCTGTTTTTTGGCGGCAGTGTTTACGTTGATGCGATTCAGGTAAAGGTTCACTATGAAGGCACGGCACTGGTTGCCGATGATGCCAATGATGCCCCGACCATTACTGACGACACGTTTGTTGTGAATGAAGATGCCGCCAATGGGGCATCCGTGGGAACGGTTTCCGCCAGCGATCCGGATGCAGGCGATACCCTCACCTATTCCATTACGGCGGGCAATGCGGATGGGATTTTTTCAATTGATGCCAATACCGGTGAAATTACCATAACGGACAATACCAACCTCGATAGAGAATCAACGGCTTCTTATGCTTTGACCGTACAGGTTTCCGATGGCACCGATACCGATGACGCCGCCATTACCATCAATGTAAACGACGTCAATGAATTTGCGCCCGTGGCAAACGACGCCACCGTGCCGCTTGCCGAAAATGCGCCCAACGGCACCAGCGTGCACACCGTCGCGGCAAGCGACGCCGACGCCACCGCGAGCCTGACCTACGCCATCACCGCCGGGAACGCCGCCGGCATATTCACCATCGATCCCGGCACCGGAGAAATCACCGTCGCCGACAACACCAATCTCGACCGCGAAACCTATGCTTCGTTTGCATTGACCGTTCAGGTCTCCGACGGAACAAACACCGATGCCGCCACCATTACCGTCAACGTTGCCGACGTCAATGAATTTGCGCCCGTGGCAAACGATGCCACCGTGCCGCTGACCGAAAATGCGCCCAACGGCACCACCGTGCACACCGTCGTGGCCACCGATGCAGACGCCGCCGCAAGCCTGACCTATACCATTACCGGCGGCAACGCCGCCGGCGTCTTCACCATCGACTCCGGCACCGGAGAGATCACCGTCGTTGACAACACCAATCTCGACCGCGAAACCTATGCTTCGTTTGCACTGACCGTCCAGGTCTCCGACGGAACAAACACCGATACCGCCACCATTTCCGTCAACGTCACGGACATCAATGAATTTGCGCCCGTGGCAAACGACGCCACCGTGCCGCTGACCGAAAATGCGCCCAACGGCACCAGCGTGCACACCGTCGCG
>JABDRH010000640.1 GCA_013041835.1 Desulfatitalea sp.
AATTATTTGTGTTTGTTCATATATGCCATTAGTTTATGGCTTGGGAGATGAGAGTATCTGCGCCCAATTGATTTGAAAAAACCAGATACCTTTGTTGACGACCCGATAACCGACATTTTGCGCCAAGGAGCCAGAAAGTTGTTAGCCCAGGCACTGGAAACCGAAATTGAGATTTTTATAGGTCAATATAAAGACTTAACAGATGAACTAGGCCGACAAAGAATCGTTCGCAACGGTCATTTGCCCGAACGTGAAATTCAAACCGGTATCGGAGCTGTGCCTGTAAGGGCACCCCGTATCCGAGATCGGCATGCCAAGCCGTCCAAAAGGATAAAGTTCAGTTCAGCTATTTTACCACCGTATTTACGTAAAACCACAAGCATGGAGCATTTGATACCCTGGCTGTATTTAAAAGGTATTTCCACTGGCGATTTTACTGATGCCCTATCAGCTCTGGTTGGCAAAGATGCCCCAGGATTGTCCGCCACAACCATCAGCCGTTTGAAAACCGTCTGGGAGCAAGATTTGCAGATTTGGCAAAAACGTGATCTGTCGGACAAACACTATGTTTATTTCTGGGCCGACGGTATTTACTGCAACGTGCGTATGGATGACAAACAGTGTTTGCTGGTCATTATTGGCGCTACCAAAGACGGCAAGAAAGAGCTCGTTGCTATTGATGGCGGTTTTCGAGAAAGTGAACTGTCATGGACCCAGTTGCTAACCGATCTTAAATCCAGAGGACTTACAATCGGCCCCAAACTCTGTATTGGCGACGGAGGCCTTGGATTTTGGAAAGCGCTTTCCAAGGTATACCCCGGGAGCCGTTGGCAGCGGTGTTGGGTCCACAAAGTGGCCAATATACTGAATAAATTACCAAAGAGCCTTCAGCCGCAAGCCAAACAAAAACTGCATAATATCTGGCATGCGGATGACAAGGACGAAGCCGTACGGCTTTTTAATGATTTCATCCAGGTGTATGGAGCAAAATATCCCAAGGTTGCACAATGCCTGGAAAAAGATCGTGATGCCCTGCTGACCTTTTATAATTTTCCAGCAGAGCACTGGCGGCATATTCGCACGACCAATCCAATAGAATCAACTTTTGCCACCGTTCGGTTAAGGACAGCGAAAGTCAGAGGCTGTTTCTCTGCCAACACAGTGATAACGATGGCATTTAAATTATGCCTGAGCGCTGAGAAAAGATGGATCCGATTACATCGCCCTGAGCGCCTGACAGAAGTAATAAGAGGAGTCAAGTTTGTGAATGGAATCGAAGAAAAACGGATCGCCGCCTAACTTTTTCATACACAACTCTTGGCTATAACTCAAGGAAAATCAATTTCCTTTAAGAACAAGACACCTTACTTTTAAAAAATATTGTTATTGTTAAATAATTTTCGGAAATTTTATTAGAAAAATATGCAAAAAATAGTCGCTACTATCTGCTTCAGTTTCCCTTTCTGACATAGAGAAACAATACTAATGTTTCACTGTGACGGCCCTCATAATTCACTTATTAGTCGTTTTTGATAATCCGCCAAATCAGATTCATTTCTTCATTGCATGAAAAAGCGTAATCGAACCCGCCTGCATTGATCTGAGCCGGTCTGCGTGCGACCGGGTTCGAACAGGCAAACCAATCAAATTCTGACTGCACGCTAGCGCCTATCTAACAAAACCGCTATAGGCTGGAATTGACAGAGAGAGGGTCCCTTGGATTCGATGGTTTCCAGCTTGTGTTGTCCGCGATGTCACGCGGACGCTCTGTATAATTATGGGCATATCAAAAACGGTAAGAAAAGGTATCTCTGTTTGGTGTGCAACCGTCAATTCGTCCCCGAATCATCCCTTCGTTTGGTAGTGAAAGACCGTCCCACCTGTCCTTTATGTAGGTCAAAGATGCATATTTACCGGCGTGAAAACAACTTCATCCGGTTCCGATGCGCCAACTATCCGGCTTGCAGGGGATACGGGAAATCAAAAAAGCAAAAAACATGATTGAAAATAACCCAAAACATCCATCAATGTGAGAACATGGTGGTCAAATTGGCCCACAGCACCTTAAGTTCCAAACCGATGGGGGCTTTTGTCCCTCTCTCTTCTTCCTGTCTGATGGTGAACTGAATTTCCGGCGCTTTGATAGAAATCCGATTTTCTGCGGATATGCTTTCAATGGTGGCATAATACCGCCGTCCTTTAATGAACGGCAGATTGGGTGCATACCGGTCGACCCGAAGTTGATTGCCCACGGCAGGATAAACGGCTTGGTAGTCACCAGGCCGAACACCACAAAGAATGCGGTAATGGGCTTGTGGATCAAAGTTATTATCCCAACTGAATTGCACGGAACCGTCCTGGTAAGCGGCAACCAGACCGCTGGGCGGCAGAAGACGTTCAAACTGTTTTGGTTGCTGCGGGCGATTGTGTAAGGAAATCACCAGCGGCGGGTTGGCAAACGCCGCAAGATCCCGACTGATCGACGTGGGTATCTGTTTTCCCGGAAAAAAGGCCAGCATGAGGCGAAAGCTCTGGCAAACGCCGTTGTAAGTGGGGCCTGAACTGGCATACTGCTTACCTGTTATTGCGGTTACCTCGAACCCATTGCCATTGCCCCGGGTGGGATGGGCATATTGTTGACCGTGATAGGCGCCGAAGGGGTTGACACGAACGGCAAAGGTTTGATTGTCATTGTGATACTGCAATTTCATTGGCGCAAATGCGAAGTTGGATTGAATACTATTGTCCATTGCTACGGCCATGGCGTTGTTGCCCACGCAGACCCCTACATAGGATGCGGTAATGTGGTTGTTGACATCGTCAAGATTTAGATTTCGGTCGTTGTGACGGAAGTAATCGAGGGGATATGACGTGGCGACCCCTAAATAGTTTTTCTTCATGATTTGAACTGGATCACTTTTCGTTGTCTCCGGCGCAAAGCGAATTTCGACAGGCGCCACCTCTTGCCAGTTGAGATCTGTCCGTCGCATGAGTCCGGCGGCACCGACATTGAGGAGATCGGCGGTTACCGTTGTCGGATATTGGACGGAGCCCTGGAGGATGAGGTAGGGCAAATCGTCCACCAAGGTTAACCGGTAATCAAACCAACCATTACGTTGAGTTTGCCCTGCGGGACCCGGAATGGAACCGGTCATTCGAAGTACGGTTGGAGAATTTTCGGTTGCCTTTTTCTCTATGTGGACTTCGGGTATAGCCGGGTAGATTTTCCCTTCCCAACGGATATACGGAATAAGGCTATCCCTCAGGGTCTGCCGGATGCCGTCTAAATAGATGCCGTCAATGCGATCTTCGTTAAATCGGATGGCCAGGTGTTGGTTGGCCAATTCCTTATCGTCCATTTTGCCCGGTCCACCGCTGATTTCCTGATGGCCTTTATGACCCGGTATCTCCGCTTGATAGATGCGATAAATACCATTCGTGAGTTCTTCCGGCCGGTCAATGGATAGGAGCATCGTGGGATCCCCTTGTTTATCGACCGAATCAGCCAAGTGTGTTGCCGTCAACCGATGCCCGTCGTCACTCACCAAAAACAACGCCATTTCTTCTTTGAATCCGGCTGGACGTGGGACTTTTAGGAAACGGTTTGATTGCTTGGCCTTTTCCGAATCACCGGACAACACTAAAACCGTATCCAGAGGAGATTGATTGTGAACTGTTTTCGTCGTTAAAGACACGTGTTGGATATGCTGTCGGAGTCTATCGGCCAGCAACCGCTCAATGTTGTCAGAATAGGCATCGAGGTCATTCATGAGCCGCGCCATGGCTTGCTCTCGCTGTCGAGCCACATAGGGCGTAGCCATGCCAAAATGGGTGGTGGACAAGGCCCGCAGACGAGTTAACTCGGCAAAATGGATCAGATTGTCCAGTTGCGCCGCATCCAATTTCTCTTTCAGGATCTGTTTTGCCCGGACAGCCGCGTTGCACACCCGGCGGCTGCGGGCGATGACCGTCCAATAAGAAGATGTTTCTGCTTTTTCCGCCCATGAGTTATAGCCGTCGAAACTACCGTCTGCTGTATCCTGGCTGAAAGAGAAGGTTCCCACTGGTGGATGATTGCCCAAATATGTGCCAAGGGTGGTAAAATGGACGTAGTCGAGGTCTTTCACCTCCTTGACCAGTGCACCGATGCCATTGGTACTCGGCAACCATTCCAATGCCCAGGGCAGGTCGATGCCTTGCCATAGCTCTGAATCGGCGTCATAATTGATAAATATCAATGCATCTTCATTCAGCCGGCCGGTTTCCTGCAGTTGGTGCAGCTGGGAGGCCCAATTTGCCAGGCTGACATGCTCTACTAAATCACCAATATGATAGGTGGGAATGACCACCATCTCCTCTTTGGTTTCGGTATGGCGGTAAAGGATGGGGTTGTGTGCTTCCGCCCTGGTCAATGGACGGCAAAATACGCTGAAGGCATCGAAGGGCGTAGCGCTGTAGTAAAGGGATACCGCCTTGATTCCGTGTTTCTTGTATACAGAAAAGCTGCCGGGGGTGGTCATCATCTCCTGGGGTCGCACAATGGGGGTATAGGTGCCAAAGAGATCCTCCACACCGCTATGCCAGGGATTGGTAATGGACCAACGAACGGCATCATTCAGTTCCTCGTGGGTCATGGCCGACACCAGGCCGTTGTTGTATGACATCAGGATAACCTCGTCCCCCCACTGGTCAATGCGCCGACGGATATCCTCGATGATATCCGGTGCATAGCGAGGCAATATTTCCTGAAGCGAAAACAGATTGTCGAAATCCCATACTCCCTTGACGGGAATCCCGGCGGCATTGAAGTGATCCAGTGTCCGGATGATATGGCGGATAATACGAATATCTTTACCGAATCCGCTCTCATCCATGGTGTCGTTGCGGAACGAATGATAGAGATTGACGTGGAAGCCAAAGGCGATGAAAATTTTATGTTTCGATTGGGACGAATCATCATCGGTGCCGGCAAGGACCAATAATATAGGAAAGGCGGCGGCGACAATGAGCAAGTACAGAAAAAGCCTTCTGGGCCTGGATAATTTCAAAAGCGCCATAATTGCAGATCCCGCCTCTTTCCGTCGTTTTATTGCTTTTGTGTCAGTATAGTAGCAACGTTAATAGATTGTCTCATAAGACTGATGAGATACAGTTAATCTCCGTCTAACGAATCTCTAACATGAAACTAACATTTGTATGGGATGAAAACAATGCGAACTCAAGAAGTTTAGCCATTACTTTCCCTAATTTCAGCATTCTGTAGTCCGCATACTTCTAACAAAATTTAAACACCAGGCTCATCTGCCACTAATCTTACTTCTATCTAGTTCATAAATATTGGTTTGATAAAAAGAGAATAGCCAAACTATTATGATAAGGTATTCCAAGCAATCACCCATCGTCTCCGCGCTGCAGTATATAAATAAATTCGGACGCAATCGCATTCCAGGTCAGGTGGTCATCCAGACCACGAACTATTGCAACGCCAGATGTCCCCAATGCGGTATGCGGAAAAGTGCGAACATTCCGCGAACATCCCTTAGCGACGAAACCATGATACTAATTCTGGATGCCTGTGCAGAGCGTGGCGTGCAGGCGGTTTCCTTTACAGGTGGCGAACCTTTGCTGAAGCCTGACAGCCTCATCAAATGGATCGACCATGCCGGAAAGGTCGGCATACCATTTATCCGAACCGGCACCAATGGCTTTATCTTCTGTAATTCGGATCGACCTGGTTTCACGGAACGCATCAAACTGTTGGCGGAGCGTTTGGCATCTACACCGCTTCGAAATTTCTGGATTAGCCTGGATTCTCACATTCCCGAGGTCCATGAGCAAATGAGGGGGCTTCCCGGTGTCGTCAGAGGGATCGAAAAGGCATTGCCCATCTTTCATGCGGCCGGGCTCTATCCATCGGCAAATTTGGGAATCAATCGGCTTGTCGGCGGGAGAAAAACCCAAGATTCCTTGCCACAACACGTTTTGGGTCGCCAATCTTATCTAAATTTGTTTTATTCCAGATTCGCCGAAGCGTTGGATCAATTTTTCCGGTTCGTAAACAACCTGGGATTCACCATCGTCAACACCTGCTACCCTATGAGCATTGGCGAAGAAGAGAAAAAGACAGGACTGACCGCTGTATACTCCGCAACGGCTACAGAGGACGTGGTGCGCTTTACCGAAGATGAGAAAGCCTTGCTTTTCAAGGCGCTACTGAACATTGTCCCACGCCATCGCGATCGTCTGAGAATATTCTCTCCGTTAAGCTCGATATATATGCTCTACCGTACATACATGGAAGGACAAGAAGCAGCCCAGGCGTTTGGATGTCGAGGCGGTGTTGATTTCTTCTTTATCGATGCCATCGGTGGTGACACCTACCCATGTGGCTATCGGGGAGGTGAAAACCTTGGAAAATTCTGGAATTTGGACTTGAACCAACGGCGACCTGAACAGGATTGCCATCTTTGCGATTGGGAATGTTTTCGCGATCCCTCGGAAATGTGTTCACCATTTCTGCAGGGACTGCATGAACCAGGTAAAATAATCCGCAAGATGACAGGCGACCCCATTTACCGACGGCTTTGGTTGAGCGATTTGAAATATTACCGCTTTTGCGACTTTTTCGATGGCAGACGGCCGGCAGACGTTAAAGAATTGCATCGTTTTTCCCTCCCATCTTCATCCGAATTATGCAGAATTTATAAAGAAATCAGCTTGAAATTAGCATAACCATCTGACATATAAAAACAAATAACACCTTTGGCTAAAATTCTTGGCTTTGCTTGCATGACCTTTTTTTGCCCAGGCACAGGAAGCTATATCGATTCAGATAACAAAAAAAAGGAAGGTCCCATGGCCTCGGCCGCTAGGTACTGCGTGGTCGCCAATCCAACCTCCGGCACCTTTCCCATGAGAAGGAGGTATGCGCTTTTGAAAAAGGCGGCCGCTATTTTCGATGCAAGGATTAAAGGTCTGGACACAAACAGTTCCGAAGAGTTCGCCCAGTGTCTTCGGGACCAGGCCGAAAAATGCGATGTAATGGTCATAGCCGGCGGCGATGGAACCTTTTCTCTGGCCATCAATACCGTCGATTTGTCGAAAACGACGCTGGCCTTTCTGCCTTTTGGGACCGGCAATGCTCTTAGTAATGCACTCGGTTACCGAGGTGGACCTGTGGCTGTCGCCGAGCGAATCCATTATGGACGAGTTCATCGATACGATCTCATCGATTGTGAGGGCAAACGCAAATCTTTCATGGCATCATTGGGAATCGACGGAACGGCCATAGGATTATACGAGAAGTATCGAAACAAGGGATACCATGGGTTTCGCGCGCATCTTTTCGCCGTTATAAGGGCCTATTTTAATGCGTACCGGCCTAGTGGCACTTGGATTCAGATAGACGACGAAACGGTGCGTACGGAAAAGATCGCAAGTTTTATGGTGGTAAAACAGCCTTTCTATGGAATGGGCCTGAAAGTGGTGCCCCATGCCCGCTGGGACGATCATCAATTGCACACCATGACCCTCCCCTATGGATTTTTTCGGATCGCGACCGCTTTGCTGCAAGGATTTACCATCGGTAATAGGATTGGCAAATATCGAACGGGGAGCAAGGCAATAATTCGTTTGGACAGACCATTGTGGCTTCAAATCGATGGAGAGCTGGGATGGAAAAGTGATCGATTCTTTTTTACGGTGCTTGCGAACACATTGAGACTCAAGCACTAAGCAACACGAGAATTTTCTTTTTGTACTGGTTGACACGTGTTCATATTCAACACCCAGTGATGATGTCCATCACACTTACTTTACAATCCAAAAACCTCTTTTCAAAATATTATGCATTTCATCAAAAACTATTACTACGCTAACACCTACCTAATTCTACCATCACTATAAGTAGAACAATTTTATCTGATGATGATGTTGATCATTGTAAATTTGGCTACAGTTTTCAACATTATTTCGTCAGCCATAAGAAAAGGGGGATACGTCCATGCGGATCGATGTTCATGTGCATTCAAAGTTTTCAAAACGGCCAAGCCAATGGATATTGCAGAAAATCGGATGTCCGGAAAGCTTCACCGAACCGCTTACGCTCTATCAAATCGCCAAGAGCAGAGGGATGAGTCATGTTACCATTTCCGACCACAACACCATCGACGGTGCTCTGGCCATCGCTCACCTTCCCGGTACTTTCATCAGCGAAGAGATTACTACCTATTTCCCGGAAAGCGGTTGCAAGGTACATGTGCTGGCACTAAACATTAATGAATCACAGCACTGGGACATCCAGAAGGTCCGCAGCAGCATTTTCGACCTGGCGATATACCTTAAAGAACAAAACATTCTTTCTGTCGTGGCCCATCCCCTCTATGCCGTCAACGATAAACTGACACTGGACGATTTTGAAAAGATGTTGTTGTTATTCGAAAATTTTGAACTCAACGGTGCCCGAAATGCACGTGAAAATGAAACCTTGCGTAAACTGATGGGGCAATTGCATGAAAAGGATATTGCCGATCTTGCCGAAAAACACAGTATCGAACCATTGTATCCCATCAGCCGGCAAAAAAGGCTATGGGGCGGTTCGGATGATCACAGTGCATTGAATATCGCACGTACCTACACACGAATCAAAAATGTTAATCATCCCCAACTACTCAGGGGTGATGGCCCAATCGACGACATAGAGGCGATATGCAGGCCGGCTACACCGTTGACCATGGCCCATAATCTATACGGCATCGCCTATCAATACTATTGCAGTAAATTCGGATTGGGCCGCTATCGGGACAAAGATGAATTGATGCGTTTTCTCGATCGTAATTTGCGGGTCGATTACAACAGGCACCCAGGCTTGTTTTCAAGGCTTTATCTATTTTGGAACTATCACAAAGAAAAAAAGGTCAAAGAGCCGGTTTCCGATTCGCTTATGTCTTTACTGCGCCACGAGACGAGTAAGTTGATCCATGATGATCCCCGGTTTTTCGAAGAGACACAAAGGCCCGTGGATGATGATCACCAGGAAAAGCGCTGGTATGCCTTTGTAAACCGTACCTCCAAGCGGGTGATGGTACATTTCGGAGACAATCTCATGGGGCATCTCTCTGGGGCCAATTTCTTCAACATCTTTTCCACCATCGGATCGGCTGGCGGCCTGTATACATTAATGGCGCCCTATTTCGTGGCCTATGCCCAATTTGCCAAAGACCGCG
>JABDRH010000655.1 GCA_013041835.1 Desulfatitalea sp.
GGCGGGTACTACGTGGCAGCGGCCGCCAACGGGATCGTGGCCAACCCGGGAACCATCACCGGCAGCATCGGTGTGATCATGGGCTACACCAATTTCGAATCCCTTTTCGACAAAATCGGTCTTTCGCCAGTGGTGATCAAAAGCGGTGAATACAAAGACATCGGTTCGCCAATGCGCGAGATGACCGATGCGGAACGTCAGCTTTTAGAGGAGATGACTCGCAAGATTCATCAACAGTTCATCACCGACATCGCCCAGGGACGAAAAGCGGAGGTCGAAATGGTGGCGACGGTGGCCGACGGCCGCATCTTCACCGGTGAGGATGCCTTGACTTACGGACTGGTCGACCGCCTTGGCAACTTCCAGGACGCCGTGCAGTGGGCCGGCGAATTGGGCGGCATCGAGGGCAAGGTCCATACGGTTTATCCTGAAAAAGAGCGGCGTCCCTTATTGGAATACTTGATGAGCTCAGCCCTGAAACTATGGCGCCAAAACGGCGCAAACTCTCTTTCAACGCCCCAAGCGCGGCTGGCGGGGGGGATGTAAGGTTGTGTTACAGATGGCATCTTGCGGGCCATGTCGGCGTTCTCGTGATATTGAAGTCGCCGACATAGCAGCCACCACGCTTCGGCGTGATCCGGACCGCAATCTACCGTTTGTAGATAGACACGATTTTCAGTAGAGTGAAGCAATATCGCCAAGCCCCTGGCGAATGATTTCCGGCTCGTCACCGATCAGCGACACCACGCTCGATGGCTCTCCGGGGACAGCGCCGCCGTCGATCACTAAATCGAGCTGTTTGCCGAAATGGGCCTCGATCAGCCACGGCTCATTGAACAGCTCACCGGATGCCGTGGTTGCACTGGTGGAGATAATGGGGTTGCCCAGGGCACTGATGATGGCCATGCAGATGGGATTGTCGGGTACGCGGATGCCGGCTGTTTTACGTTTGGTCAACATCATCTTGGGCACTTGATTGGCGCCTTCCAGGATAAACGTGTAAGGACCGGGCAACAGGCGCCGCATGGTCTTGTAGGCATAATTGGAGACTTTTGCATATTGGCTGATATTCTTCAGATCCGAGCAGATAAAGCTGAAAGGTTGGTTCTTGGGACGCTGCTTGATCTGGTAGACCCGCTCGATGGCCCGTTTATTCAGGATGTCGCAGCCGATGCCGTGAATGGTGTCGGTGGGATAGGCGATGACGCCACCCCGTCGCAACAAATCGACCACTTGTTCGATCTTGCGGGGTTGAGGATTGATGGGATTGATCTCGAGAAGCACGGTCGTAGGATCCTGAGGTTGATCATCTGTAGTGTAAAACCAAGTATTTAGTATTGCCTTCGGCTATTGTCAAGAATGCAAAAACGACAGCTTCGACATTGGGGAGAAATGCCGCCTTACATCAATTCACCGAGTGGGCATGAAAAACATGGAAGAATTGAAAATCGTCCAATAATAACAAGCTTGTGTCCTTCACGCCCGCGTGGTGGGAGAAGGCCGCATGCGATTTCAGGCGAAAAGCATGGCGGGCTTGATCGCCGACCACAATATATGGTAACCTTGACTTTTTTTAAGCGCAATAAGTTGTATGCATTTGAATTTTATCTTTTATTATCAACGATTGGCCGATGAGGCGGAGGCATTATGAATAAAATAACCCCCGAGGAAGGGTTTTCCTTTGACGATGTATTGCTGCTGCCCTGTTATTCGGATATCCTGCCCAAGGATATCGATGCCGCCACCCAATTGACCCGAAACCTTCGCTTGAACATTCCCATTGTGAGCGCCGCCATGGATACGGTCACCGAGGCTCAGACCGCCATCACCATGGCCCGCGAGGGCGGTATCGGCATCATCCATCGCAACATGAGCATCCACAGCCAAGCCATGGAGGTGGATCAAGTCAAAAAATCGGAAAGCGGCATGATCATCGACCCGGTGACCATTCATCCCGATGAACAGGTGCAGCAGGTGCTTGAAGTCATGGCCAAATACCGCATTTCGGGCGTGCCGGTGGTCAAGGATGGACAATTGGTCGGGATCGTCACCAACCGTGACTTGCGCTTTGAGACGGATATGGAAAAGCGCATTTCCGAGGTGATGACCAAGGAAAACCTGGTCACTGTTTCCGAGGGGATCAGCTTGGAGGCGTCCAAGAAACTGCTCCACGAACATCGCATAGAAAAACTGCTGGTGGTGGATGACAAAGGGCGGCTCAAAGGCATGATCACCATCAAGGATATCGAAAAAATCAAGAAATACCCCCGTGCGTGCAAGGATCAGATGGGGCGCTTGCGCGTGGGCGCCGCCATCGGTGTTGGTCCCGACCGGGTGGCACGGGCCCAGGCGCTGCTGGATGCCGGCGTGGACGTGATCGCCATCGACACCTCCCACGGCCACTCGGCAAATGTGATCGAAACCGTCCGTGAACTTAAGAGCACGTTTGCATCCATCGAATTGATCGCCGGCAACGTGGCAACGGCCAAGGGGGCCGAGGCCCTCGTCGAAGCCGGTGTGGAC
>JABDRH010000376.1 GCA_013041835.1 Desulfatitalea sp.
GATCAAGGCCGATAAATCCTCCAGGCGAGGTTGGTTTGGGGTCATGCAGGCGCAGGGGATCTTCAGGTAGCGCTCGGCCATGGCACCAATAGGATCGCCACTGTTTTCCTGGAAGCGGCCGGCAAAGGCCTTTATACCCGTGCAGGCGTCGGGGGCCACCACGATGCCGCCGGCATTTTCGATGACTTTGAAGATCTTGGTGGCATCGCCGCCCACCGGGCAGCCTGTGACCAGTACCCGCTGTGCGTTGGGTGTACCGAAATGAAGGCCGTCGCCGACACGCTTTTCCAACCGTTGCAAGAGCTTTTCCAGGATGGGCACCATCTCCTGTCCCGTGGCGACCTGTGCCAAAAAGCCCACATCGTAGATTTCGGTCCAATGCAAGGCCGATGGTTTGCGCGCAGCATAATCAAAGATCTGTTGCATCAAGGCATTTTTACGGTTGGCCAACTGCAGGCCGGCCTCAATCTTATCTTCATCAGCCCTGCAGCCGAACTGCTGTTCCAGAAAAGCCCGCAGCCTCAAAATCATTTGGCGCCAGTTGCGCAGCGCCTCGGCCTCGTCGGGCACCTGGGGCAAATCCATCACATGGGTGGGTTTGATGTCGGCGATCAGTTCGAACATCTTCTTCTTGCCGTCGCAGGTGGTCTCGGCGATGACCGCCTGGGAAAGGCCGTAGAACGGGCAGGTGCCCTCTATGATAAATCCGTAGCTGGATTTGATCAGGGGGCAAAGGTTGACCGGCAATACAGTTTCGGCTGCGTCGATGGGCACCCGCGAAAACGCGCACAGCACGGCGGGCACCAGCCCCATGGCCTGAATCAGCTCGATGGGCGCATAACCGCAGTAAATGCCCACCACGCCCGCGCCGTCCAGCTTGCGCTGCCGAACGTAATTTAGGACCCTTTTGGCCGGCTCACCGGCAAAACCGTCATCCATCAAAGGTGGAACAACCATTATCTTTCCCTCCCAAGACCGCTGGTCTTCTCCCGCACAAGACCTAATGGTGCAGACATAATCAATTCCATGGGGCGCTACTGCCTCCCTGCCGCCTCCATGGCCAACAACGCCGCGCCATAAGCTCCGGCGAACTGGGGGGCTTGCGGAGCCACCACACGGCGGCCCAGTTTTCGGGTCAAAAGCTCCCGCAAACACGCGTTGTTGGCCACACCGCCGGTAAAGACAATCTCGCCTTCGGGAGCCACGCGATGAAGCATGGCCGCCACACGGCGCATGACGCTGGCGTGCAGCCCCAGGGCGATGGCCTGGCGGTTGCAACCCTTTGCGATAAGGGATGTAACCTCCGATTCGGCAAAAACCGTGCACATGCTGGAAATTGTAACTTCATCGTCTGCCAGCAGGGCTTGGTCGCCAAACACGTCGATGGCAAAGCCCAAGGTGCGCGCCATGATCTCCAGGAATTTGCCCGTACCCGCGGCGCAGCGGTCGTTCATTTCAAACTTCTTCACCCGACCGTTATCAGCCAGGGCAATGGCCTTGCTATCCTGGCCGCCGATATCCAATACGCTGCGGGCTTCAGGGAAAAGGGCTCGGGCCCCCCGGCAATGGGCCTTGATTTCGGTAATCGTTGGGGCCTCTAAGGCAATTTCAAAAAGATTGCGGCCGTAACCGGTGGCCATAATACCGTCATACGCCACGCCGATAAGCATCTGCCGAACCTCGTGCATGGGATCGAAGCCGGTGTCGGTCTGGTGCTGCGAAAGCACGCCTGACCGCTCATCCACCACCACCAGCTCGATGGTGCGTGAGCCGATATCGATTCCGGCGAAGCAGGCGCTCATCTTCTACCCCTTGATCTGCTCAAGGATGCATTGCATGCGCAGGCGACGCTGAGTTTCACTTTTTTCATAGCTGTCTCGAAGGAGCCAAGGTTTTTCCGTCATGCGCGGCCCCTTGGTATGGTGGACAAATCGTTAGGCCATATCGCATATGGCCCGCCAATTGATCAAAGTGTTAATTTTGATAAGTGCTCAGGGGGACTATCGAAATGTTCAATTGAAAGAGCGGAAAATGCTGATCATCCTACAAACGCGATGCGATAATCTTCAACCCCTCAAGGGTCAGGTTGGGTTCGACGGCTTCGATGGAGCTGGCGGCATGCTGGATCAGAGACGCCAGGCCACCGGTGGCAATCACCTTGCACTGCGTATTCATTTCCGCCTGAATACGCTGCACCATTCCGTCCACCAGTCCGGCATAACCGAAGATGATGCCCGATTGAATGCTACCGATGGTGTCCTTGCCCACCACACGGGATGGGGGTTGAAAGATTTCCACGCGGGGCAGTTTGGACGCCCTGGCAAACAATGCCTCGGCACTGATACCGATGCCCGGACTTATGGCGCCGCCTAAATATTGTCCTTGCGCCGAGATGACATCAAAAGTAGTGGCCGTGCCGAAATCGATCACGATCAACGCAGTGCGGTATCGGGCATATGCCCCCACGGCATTGACGATGCGGTCGGCCCCCACTTCGTTGGGGTTGTGGTAGAGAATGGGCATGGCCGGATAGGACTTGGCATCGATCCAATGGGGCGCCCGTCCCATATATTTTCGGCTGAAAGAGTCCAAAATGGTCACCATGGGCGGCATTACACACGAAATGACGACCTTTTCCACATCGCTGAATGCGATTTGACTCTGGGTAAACAGGCCAACGGCCAACACGCTGAATTCATCCTCGGTGGTATTGTATTCGGTACGGATGCGCCAATTTTGGACCAGACGGTCCTTGTCAAAAACACCCATCACAATGTTGGTATTACCGACATCAATAACCAGGAGCATGGCGAAATCCTTTCATTTCAAGAGGTTCGAATCGCATCCACTATCGTCACCATCGCTTTGGTGTTGGCCACGTCGTGCACTCGGACAATGTGGGCGCCATTGATGATGGCCATGGCCAATGCCGCCTGGGTGCCGGTTTCGACTTCAGGACGATCCACAGTCAGCGCTGCATCGGCCCCCGAAGCCAGCAGTTTTCGAATAAATGCTTTGCGCGATGGGCCGATGAGGATGGGCGCCTCCAGTTCAGAGAGCCTGCCAAGCTGTTGGATGATCTTCAGGTTGTGGGAAATGGTCTTTCCGAAACCGATGCCCGGATCAATGATGAGGTGTGTTTTGGGGATACCGGCAGCCGTGGCCTGCGCCATGGCAGACTTCAGATACGCTATGATTTCCGCCATCAGGTCGTCGTAGTGGGGGTTGATCTGCATGGTACGCGGCGATCCCTTCATGTGCATCAGAATCACCGGCACACCCCAGCGGGCGGCGGTTTCCGCCATGCGCGGGTCCATGGTTAACGCGCTGATATCGTTAATCATGGCCGCACCGGCCGCCAAGGCGGCTTCGGCCACTTCGGCCTTGGTGGTGTCGATAGAGACGGGTATCGGGAAGGTGGCGGCCAGCCGTTCGATGACCGGCACGACCCTGTCAATTTCGGCTTGGGCGGGGACCTGCTCGGCAAAGGGGCGGGTCGACTCACCGCCGATATCGATGATATCCGCGCCAGCCGCTATCAATTGTTGTGCCTGGACCTCTGCGGCGTCTACACCGTAGAATCGTCCCCCGTCGGAAAACGAATCGGGCGTGACGTTGACAATTCCCATGATGGCGGTGCGAGGCCCAAGCGTCAGGTGAAAGTTAGACCAGCGCAACGTGTGGGGGTACATGGCGGCCTAATGCGCGGTGCTATCCGCACGATTATCGGCTTGAGCGGCCACTGCTCCCTGAGCATCGATTTGTTCTTCTGGGCGATGCAGATCCGCATCCGGTTTCATGGAGAGAACCAGCTCATCAAGCTCCTTGCCAAGCACCGTCTCTTTTTCCAGCAACATTTTGGCCAGGGCATGTAAAACATCGACATGTTCTTTGAGCACGTCTTTGGCGCGTTGATAGGAGCGTTTGATCAGGCCGGCCACTTCAGCATCGATCTTTTTGGCCGTCGCCTCGGAATAATCCCGGTGTTGAGCGATTTCACGCCCCAAAAAGACCTGCTCCTCCCCCTGGGCGTAGGACAAGGGCCCTAATTCCTCGCTCATGCCCCAGTTGCGGATCATCTGCTGAGCGAGTTCTGTGGCCTGTTTGATATCATTGGAGGCACCGGTGCTGATGCGTTTGAAGACCAGTTCTTCGGCCACTCGGCCGCCAAAGGCGACGGCCAGCTCACTTTCCAACTGGTCCTTGTATTTGAAATCACGCTCCTCGGGCAGGAACCAGGTCACGCCGGCGGCCCGACCCCGGGGGATAATGGTGATTTTATTGACAGCATCGGTCTCCGGAAGGAAGCGGGCCACCAAGGCGTGCCCACCTTCATGATATGCGGTGGTTTTTCGGTCCTCCTCGCGGATCACCTTGGATTTACGCTCCAGGCCCATGTAAACCTTGTCCTTGGCATCCTCGAAGTCCGCCATTTCCAACTTCTCTTTGCCGCGCTTGGCCGCCAGAAGAGCCGCTTCATTGACTAAGTTCTCCAGGTCGGCGCCGGAGAAGCCGGGTGTGCCTTTGGCTAAATTGGTAGCGTTCACATCCGTACCCACCGGGGTTTTTTTCATGTGCACCGAAAGGATCTTTTCCCGGCCGCGGATATCGGGCAAGCTCACCACTACCTGCCGGTCGAAACGCCCTGGCCTTAGTAAGGCGGGATCAAGAACGTCGGGCCGGTTGGTGGCCGAAATCAAAATGACACCCTCATTGGACTCGAAACCGTCCATTTCCACCAGCAACTGGTTCAAGGTCTGTTCACGCTCGTCGTGGCCACCGCCCAATCCAGCGCCCCGGTGACGTCCCACGGCATCGATTTCGTCGATGAAAATGATGCAAGGCGCATTTTTTTTACCTTGGACAAACAGATCGCGCACTCGCGAGGCGCCCACGCCGACAAACATCTCCACAAAATCCGAGCCGGAGATGCTAAAAAAGGGAACGCCCGCCTCACCGGCGATAGCTCTCGCCAGCAGTGTTTTCCCGGTGCCGGGCGGCCCCATCAGCAGCACGCCTTTGGGAATCCGGCCGCCTAGGCGGGTAAATTTCTTGGGATCGCGCAAAAACTCGACCACCTCGCTCAACTCCTCTTTGGCTTCGTCAATGCCGGCAACATCTTCAAAAGTGACCTTTTCCTGGGTATCCGACATCAGGCGCGCGCGGCTTTTCCCGAACGATAGGGCTTTGCCGCCGCCGGACTGCATCTGGCGCATGAAAAAGATCCAGACGCCGATGAGCACCAGCATGGGAAACCAGGAGATCAATATATTGTACCATGGTGAATCATTGGGCGGTTTGGCCTTGATTCGCACATCTTTGATGCGCAGCATTTTGATCAACTCCGGGTCTTCAGGGGTATAGATGCGAAACTTCTGTCCACTGACATCCGTGGCCATAAGCTCCCGCCCCTGGATCACCGCTTCTTCCACTCGGCCCTCATCCACCATGGCCAGGAATTCAGAGTATCCCAGCGGCTTTTCGGTCAGGTTCTGGGCATTGAACATCTTGTAGAGCATAATCATCATCAGGGTGATGACGCACCACAAAGCCAGATTTTTATAAAACGGATTCAATAAGATACCTCCTGCACGGGTTTGCGCCGCAGCATAACAACAGGGGCTAACATAATGCCCTTTGGGCCTTTTCGCAACACTTATCAAGCCCTTTCAGGCCGCCACTCAGCGGCCGTGACGCGAACGGCCCGGATTGTATCCCTGGTAATGGGGGCACAGCGGCCCCGGCGAAGCCCCACCGCCCAGACAATCTGACCGCCATTGAGCAATAGCGGCAGTCGACGGCGTTTCGTTCGGGGCACTTTATTATTGATGAATAGACGCTTCAGGGACTGGGTGCCCGCAAGGCCGAAAGGACGTATGCGGTCACCTTGGCGATAATTACGTACAATCAAGGGGAATTGGACCTGATCCGCATCGAGCAGTATTTCACATGCATGATCGATCGTCCGGTTCTGCGGCGGTGGGGGCGGAATGATCTCGAAACACAGGGTGCAAGCCGCCTCGAGGATATCGATAGATCCCTGGGGCCGATCAAGTGCCGGCATGCGGTACAGATAGTCGGCATCCGACGCCTGCGCGGCCGCTGCTCGCAGGCCGGGCACCCGCTGTACATGCAACCGACAGGCATCCCGCCGCACCCGCACACTGCCAGGCAGATGGACACATCGATGCAGTTTGTCCGGGGATAGAAG
>JABDRH010000661.1 GCA_013041835.1 Desulfatitalea sp.
ATCCTGATCAGTGCGGCTGTTGCCGTTGGTTTTACCTTGCGCCTGTTACGGCAGCGCCGCGCAATGGTGCCCGCCAATCCGCCGATTTCGGATGATGAACATTAAAGAGAGCCACGAATGATCCATATCAACGAAAACTATCTAAAACTACAGGCAAATTACCTTTTTACCGATATTGCCAAACGTATCAAGGCCCACCAGGACCGACGCCCGGATCAAAACATCATCCGGTTGGGCATCGGCGATGTGACCCACGCCTTGCCAGCGGTGTGTATTACCGCGTTGCACACAGCGGTGGACGAAATGGCTGCTGATGACAGCTTTCGCGGGTATGGCCCGGAACAAGGCTACGCCTTCCTGCGCGATGCCATTGCCCGCAATGATTATCAGGCGCGCGGTGCATCCATTGACGCGGAGGAAATCTTTGTGAGCGATGGGGCCAAGTGTGATACGGGCAATTTTCAGGAACTTTTTGATACGGCCATTCGCGTGGCGATTCCCGACCCGGTTTACCCGGTCTATTTGGACACCAACGTCATGGCCGGCCGCACGGGATGTTACAGCGACGGGCGATATGAGGGCATGGTCTATCTGGATTGCACCGCAAGTAACGGCTTTGTACCGCAACTGCCCGATACCGCGGTGGACCTGATTTATCTTTGTTTTCCCAACAATCCAACCGGGGCCACCATTACCAAGGCCCAATTGGCGGCCTGGGTCGACTATGCCCGGGACAACAAAGCCTTAATTCTTTACGATGCCGCCTATGAGGCGTTCATCCGCGATGAAACCCTGCCACGCAGCATTTACGAAGTGCCGGGTGCCAAAGAGGTGGCCATCGAGTTCCGCAGCTTCTCTAAAACAGCGGGATTTACCGGCACCCGGTGCGCTTTTACCGTAGTTCCCAAGGATTGCATGGCATATTTGTCCTCGGGTGAGCCCACCTCGGTTCATTCATTGTGGCTCCGCCGCCAGACCACTAAATTCAACAGCGTCTCTTATCCGGTGCAGCGGGCCGCCGAAGCCGTCTACTCACCCGAGGGCAAGGCGCAGGTCATGGCATTGGCGGATGACTATTTAAAAAATGCAGCCTATATTCGCAAAGCCTTCACCGCCCTCGGTTTCGAGTGTGTTGGGGGAGTGAACTCGCCCTATATATGGATCAACAGCCGCAGGGATGCTTGGGATTTCTTTGACCTATTGCTCGAAAAGGCCGGTGTGGTTTGCACCCCCGGGGTGGGATTCGGAAAATGTGGTCAAGGTTATATCCGCATCAGCGCCTTCAATAGCTATGAAAACGTACAGGCGGCCATGGCGCGCATCAAAACGGCACTGGGATAGGCCGAAAAAGAGCCACAAGGAGTTCCTGTCATGCCCATGACCACATCTTACCGAAACCGGCTTTTACCCGAGCTGAACGACATCGCCGACCATTTTGGCACGCCTTTCCATATTTATGATGAAGCTGGTATTTTGCAAACCGGTCGCCGATTGTCGGCCGCATTCGCCCCCATAAAGGGATTTCGCGAGTATTTTGCCGTCAAAGCGCTTCCCAATCCGCGTATCCTGACGCTTATGCGTGATATGGGCTATGGCTTTGATTGCAGCTCCATTCCGGAGTTGACCCTGGCGCGCCGTGCGGGCGGAAGGGGTAACGATCTGATGTTCACCTCCAACAACACAAGTGTCGAAGAGTTCCGGGCGGCACAGGCCCAGGGCGGCGCGATACTGAACCTGGATGACATTTCACTGATCCCCAAAGTACCCCATATGCCGTCGTTGATCAGTTTCCGTTACAATCCAGGCCCCAGGCGAAGCGGTAACAGTATCATTGGCAATCCGGTCGAGGCAAAATACGGCGTTGCCCATCATCAGTTGATCGATGCCTACCGGTCGGCCAAGGCTGCCGGCGCCCAACGATTCGGCTTGCATACCATGCTGGCGTCCAACGAACTGAACTCTGTTTACATGATCCAGACCGCACAAATGCTTCTGGATGTCGCCCAATGGCTTACCTCGGAGCTGTCCATTAAATTCAATTTTATTAATATCGGAGGGGGATTGGGCATACCCTACCACCCGGACGAGCACGAATTTGACCTGGAAGCCATGGCTGAAGGCGTGATCGACCGCTTCGCCCAATTTGGCGATCAAAACGGCTACGTTCCCAAGCTGTTCATGGAAAGCGGCCGTTACATGACCGGTCCCCATGGGGTGTTGGTCGTACGGGCCATCAATCGCAAGGAGAGCTACCGCACCTATATCGGTGTGGATGCCTGTATGTCCGCCCTGATGCGGCCAGGCATCTATGGTGCTTATCACCATATTGACGTTTTGGGAAAAGATTCGCATGAGCAGGCCGAGGTGGTGGATGTGGTGGGGTCGTTATGCGAAAACAACGACAAATTTGCCATTCAGCGCCGACTGCCGCCCATTGATGAAGGCGATCTGATGATCATCCATGACACCGGAGCGCACGGCCATGCCATGGGGTTTAACTACAATGGCAAGCTGCGGCCCAAGGAGCTGCTGCTGCGGGCAGACGGCAGTGTGGAATTGATTCGCAGGGCTGAGCTTGAAACGGACTATTTTTCAACCTTGTCATTCAAACCGTGTGTCCTGCCTTCGAACCGGACCGATGCATTCTCTGACGACCATTGATTTGAATTGAAAATGCACATCCGTTTTATTCCCATAGCCGGATTATGAGAGTTGACCTTTTGCGGAAAAGGGATTAAAGTGATGCATCTTTGACCGATGTGATGAGCAGCGTGGCAAACTACTGAGTGATACGGGAAACGGCAAAGGCAAAAAGTCCCTAAAGTATTCCCTTAGGATAACCGATATCATAGCAAACGGCTATTCCGCATCGATGCATAACCCCCTTCCAAGTTGCTTGTAAGATTTGGGTCGTGCCCGAAATTAATATTTGGTCAATGTGATTGACGTGTAGACAAGAAATAGAGGCGGTGCGCCAGAGTGGTGCCCCTTCAACTGGTGACTGAAGCGTGTGTTTAAGGAGATGGATGGATGGATGATTTTCTGCACAACCTTCGAAGCGGAAAACTAAAAAGCGAAAGGCCCAACCGGCCTTACGGTGATCCCCAATACAAGGGCGGCCCCCGTCGCAATGTCAATGACCGGCGCAAGGGACATCATGACAATAAGGAATCGACCGAGCGGTTGAATGCCTTAAAAGAAGTAGTAGAAACCTTTGTGGAATCCCAAAACCGCATGGCCGATGCCTACCATAAAAGGATCCGTGTAGAAGAGCGAAAGGCCAGGGCATTGGAGATTATCGCCGAAAGCATATACAAAACAATCAATCCTGAAGCAGATAATATCGAAGCACTCTTCGATGTCGAGGCCCGAGCCACCCTCAAGGCACAGATACCGCCGCCGTCTCCAGCATCCGAAACCGACAAAACATTCACCCCTGAAGCAGTCATTGCCGAAACGCAAAGTGAAGATTGGATGGCTGACGAGGCGTCTAACGCCACATCATCCCGAAAACTGACGGAACTGGATCGTCAAACGCTTCAAACCGTGATCGGTCAAATGCGTGACAAGGGCAACAGTTGGGAAAATATCGCCCGGCACATCACCGCCCAAGGATATCCCACCATATCCGGCAAAGGCACATGGCGTGGGGTGATGGCGAAGAACCTATACGAAAAGATGGCCGAAAAATAAGGGTGTAGGAAAGAAATAATTCCACCCGGTTGCGCCGGATTTGGGATCGTCTGCAAGGCATCGTCATTCGGCTCGAATACTTTTTCGATACCAGGCCAGCGTCTCCCGGATTCCGGCTTGCATGTTCACCATCGGTTGAAATGCCAGTAGATCCTTAGCGCGTTGTATGCTGGCCAGGGAATGCACGATATCACCGTCCCGCTTATCTTGGTATGCCGGTTTCCGGTCGCACCCGGCGGCATCGGCGATCATGCGCCACAACATGTTGATCTCCACCGATTGACTGTTGCCCACATTAAATATGCGCCCCGGTGCGGCGTCATGGTCTGCCGCCAACAAATTGGCCTGTACCACATCCCTGACATACACAAAATCACGGGTTTGCCTCCCATCGCCATAGATGACAGGTTGCTCGCCGTTTATGGCCCGCGTCATAAAAATCGAAATGACGCCCGAGTAGGTGGATGAAGGGTCCTGTCGGGGTCCGTAGACATTGAAGTACCTTAGGCATACGGTTTCCAGACCATAGAGGCGATAATAAAGTTGCGCATAGTATTCGTTGGTTAACTTCTGGATCGCGTAAGGGCTGAGCGGCGCCGGTACCATCGATTCGATTTTGGGAAGTTGGGATGTATCGCCATACACCGCGCTGGAACTGGCCAAAACGACCCGACGCACGCCGTTGCGGCGTGCTGCTTCCAGGACCTTTATCGTACCCAGATCATTCACCTGGGTTGAGAACACCGGTTGATCTACTGTTTTCGCAACCGAGACGATGGCCGCTTGATGAAAAACCACATCACATCCTCGAATATGGTCAGCCAAAACCTGTTCATCTTCAATATCACCTTGTACAAAGGTGATATCTTCCATCACCGAATCCAGGTTAATCAAATGACCTCCGGTTAGATTGTCCAAAACGGCTACGGTGCATCCCTCCAGCACCAATTTTTCCACCAAATGGGAACCGATAAAACCGGCGCCCCCTGTTACCATTGCTTTACGGAAAGTTACGGCCATGGATCTCTCCTCAACGATGTCATATGCCCGACCTTGTCTTTGCGGGCAATCGATAGTATGGCTGACAATAGACGTTATTATTATGTTATCAATAATTGGTTTGAAAGGAAATGCACGACCCAGTCCAAATCATATGCCAACGATGTGAATATTATTTCGTCACTTGGGAAAAAAAACATCCCCACGGATGCAAAGCCATGGGCTTTAAAAGCGCGCTGCTGCCTAGCCAGGCAGTGTATCGGAATTCAGGCTCGCCATGCCTGCATTATAGATTAAAACTGCGCCGGCGACCCAAGAAAAAGAACTGATGTGATGAACGATGCCGTGAAAACCGACAGAGCCTGCAAGCTTGAACAAGAGGCGTCAAACACCCTCAGTCCGCCTCTTTTCGGAATCATGGCGTTGATGCTGGTCGGCTTGCCGCTGATCGGCATTTACCTGAGCGGAACGCAGGTAGCGCCCTTTCTTAAATTTCCGCCGTTGACCCGGTATGTGCAGCATGCTCCCTTTTCCTGGCCCTATTTTGCATTTTACGCATTGCTCGACGCTGTGTTATTGTTTTTTTCGGTCTACTTGTTGCGCCAGCGCCCAGGCACACTTCGCCCACCGGCGGTGGTTTCGAGACGACCTCTGCCGCGCTGGGGCTGGTCGGGATTGTTCTGTATGTTGGGCGGTTGGTTTCTCGCATGGACCCGGTTTGGCTGGTTTTCCGCTTGGCAGGCGCACACCTTCTGTTTACCGTGGATCGGATATATCATTTTAGTCAACGCCCTATGCGTTAAACGCAGAAATACAAGCCTGATGACAGACGCGCCCTGTCGATTCGCCGTACTGATTCTTGTCAGCACGCTGTTCTGGTGGGTTTTCGAATACCTGAATCGCTTCGTACAAAACTGGTATTATGTGGGCGTGGACGAATTGGGTCCCCTGGCTTACACCGCTTTTGCATCTTTGGCGTTTGCCACCGTATTGCCCGCTGTTTTGAGTACGTACCGGGTATTGCTCACCTTTTCCATTTTCGGCAGCAATCGGGTCAGAACCTTGAAAATCAAGATCCCTTGGCCTCGCGCCACGGCCGGTGTCATTCTGGCAGGTGCAGCGGCGGGACTGGCACTTATAGGTGTCTATCCGGATATATTTTTTTCACTTTTATGGATCAGCCCGCTGCTCATCATCTCAGCCCTTCAAGCCCTGTCCGGTCGAGAAACCATCTTCTCTTCGTTGCGCTGTGGCGATTGGCGGCACCTCATCTGCGCGGCGCTCGCGGCGCTGATCTGCGGTTTTTTCTGGGAACTTTGGAATATTGGCAGCCTGGCGCGCTGGAAATACAGTTTGCCCTATGTCGAGCGCTATCACCTCTTTGCGATGCCCATTATAGGCTATGGCGGCTATCTGCCTTTCGGTCTGGCATGCCTTGCCATTGGTGGCATGATGTTTCGTCGGCGGCATCTATATCCCGATGCTGCATAAAAAAGACGGGTGAAAGAAATAGATGTATACAGATATTGAAATCGGCCGTATTCGTCGATAGCTTAAAGGATTTAACAGAAAGTTCATTTCTGGACGATTGAGGCCATTTTTGATCGAGGCATGTGGCTGCGCTAATGATCTAATTTGAAATGCCGACAATATATAAAAGGTGTGGCAAAAGACGACATGCAACCAGATTACGAAAAACTGCTGGCCAGTGTACACGACGGGGTCTATTTTACGGACACGGACCGCCGTATTACTTACTGGAATGCCTCCGCAGAGCGCATTACCGGGTATGGCGCCGATGAAGTCGTGGGCCGCCGCTGCAGAGACAACATTCTCATTCATGTCGATGAAAACGGTCATACCCTCTGCCATGGCAGATGCCCCATCGTCGATTCGATTCAATATCGCGCCAACCGGGAGGCCAAGGTTTTTTTGCATCATAAAGAAGGCTATCGGGTGCCGGTGCACGTGCAGACTGCCCCTTTGCAGGATACCGACGGGCGCATCATCGGAGGGGTCGAGTTCTTCAAGGACATCAGCTCGGAAGCGAGCATGCAACTGCGCATCCAGGAACTTGAGCAGGTCGCCTTGTTGGATGCACTGACCAATCTGCCCAACCGCCGGCATATCGAACCGGAGTTGGCTTCCCGGTTCAACGAAATGGAGCGCATGGGATTGCAATTCGGTTTTCTGCTCATGGATATCGACCATTTCAAGCGGTTTAATGACACCTACGGCCACCAGGTCGGTGATGCAGCGCTGAAAGTGGTGGCTAAGACCCTAAAGTCATCCATGCGGTCCTTCGACTTGGTAGGCCGTTGGGGTGGTGAAGAGTTTGTCTGCATATTGCGCAACGTGGATCTTCGACTTTTAACGAAGATCAGCAACCGCCTGCGCCTGCTGATCGGCAGTTGCCGGATTCACCATGGCGCACATTCATTAGAGGTGACGGTGTCGGTGGGCGCAACGTTGGCCGTGCAGGACGATGACGCCGTTTCGCTGGTCAAACGGGCCGACCTTTTGATGTACCAGAGCAAAGCCAACGGACGCAATCGAGTGACAGTGGGATGAGGCGACCGACGATCGCTGCCGGAAAACTGGTAGGCAAGCGCTGTGGAGGAAGCTCGCCCTGGCATATCCATGTCAACCCCAAGTCCCGCATAGAGGCGTATGCGTGCGCGGGCATGCGTATGGCGTGCACTGACGGGAGCAAATCACAACCATGACACCCACACCCCTGACCCGGCATATGGTAGTCGCCAGCCTTGCTGCTGCTTTCATATTGTTTTTCCTGCATGGTGTGCCTGGATCTTATGCACAAATCTACAAATACAAAAAAGACGGCATCTGGCACTATACGGATGCCCCCCCCCGGGAGGTCATGGCAACCAGTGAAAAAGTGACGGCCAAGGGCGAACCGGCACCGCCCCCTTTATCAGAAGGAACGCCTTTATTGGCCGGCTACCCTGCCCGCAACGACATTGAACGCGCCGCGGCCGCGACTGTGACAGTAAAAAGCAGTCTGTCCCAAGGCAGCGGCTTTTTCATTACCACCGCCGGACATATTGTCACCAACAAACATGTGGTGCGCGTTACCCAGGCGCAGGCCGACAAAGCCGACGCGCATATTGAAAGGGTGGAAAAGCGGATCGAGTATTATGATGACCGGTTGACCGCTGAGCGCCGGCGCATGGGCCAATACAAAGCACGCATCGAAAACCTTAAAAAGGCTTCGGAAACAGAACCCAATGAAGAGCGCCGCAAAGTGTATCAGGCCGATTACCGGCAAAATCTTGATCAGTACAATGAATGGCGTAGAGAATATAGCGAACGGATCCAGCAATACAAATCAGAAAAGAAAAAATTTCAAGATCAGCGACAAAATTACAACTATGGCCGAAGCGTGGCCAATTTGGCCCAAAGTTTCACGGTCGTTCTGGCGGACCACACCGAATTTTATGCCCGCCTGGTCAAGATCAGCGCGACGCACGATCTGGCACTGCTTAAAATCGATGGTTACCGTACGCCCGCATTGCAACCGGGAGCAACTGGCCGTTTGGCCCAAAGCGACGCGGTGTATGCCATCGGTAGCCCGGCGGCACTCAACAACTCGGTGACATCAGGCATCTTTTCCGGGTTTGAACGGGGTTTCTTACAGACCAACGCCCATATCTATCCGGGAAACAGCGGCGGTCCGTTGGTCGCCGCGGACGGCCGCGTTCTGGGTGTCAATACGTTTAAGAAACTGACCCATAAATTCGAAGGATTGGGCTTTGCCATCCCCATTGAAACCGTGATGGCGGAATTTGGAGGCCTTTTGCCATAGGCAGGTCCGCAAAACCTCTCGTAGTCAGACGTGGTTGGCGGTCCGGCCGTGTCAAACCAAAATAGAAAGCATTAGAAAGGTGATTCAGATGGATATAAGATATGTCAAACCGTTTCTCAACGCAGTCCAAAATGTGTTCGAAACGATGATCAACGTACCTTACTCATTGGGCAAACCAAAGATCAAAAAAGATATGAGTTCGACCCACGAAGTCAGTGGTATCATCGGCATCAGCGGTGAAGTAACCGGGTGTGTCGTGGTCAGCTTTCCCGAATCCATCGCCGTCCAATTGGCCTCCGAGTTGTTGGGCGAAACTTTTACCGAGGTGGATTCAGATTGCACCGACGCCATCGGTGAAATCGCCAACATGGTGGCCGGCGACGCCAAAAAAGATTTTCCAGAGGGCGACACCACCATCTCCGTACCCAGCGTCGTCATCGGACTGCATAAAATTGCCTTTCCCAAAGGGGTGCCCATCATCTCCATCCCCTGCCAGACCGATAAAGGGTCGTTTTGCATCGATGTGGCCATCAAAACGAGATAGATAGTTGGCAGATCACATGAAGTACCGTTACCATGACCTGAACACCTATTTCCGGCAACTATTTGGTGAACGGGTGCACAAAATCGCGGTCGATGCAGGATTGACCTGCCCCAACCGGGACGGCACCATCAGCACACGGGGCTGCATTTACTGCAACGCCCGAGGTTCCGGCACCGGCGCCTACGCCAGGGGGCTTTCCATCGCCCAACAGCTTGAGGCCGGCCAGGTCCCCATCGCCAAACGCTTCAAGGCCAAGAAATTCATTGCTTATTTTCAATCATTTTCCAACACCTACGCTTCTGTTTCACATCTGAAAGCCATGTATGACGAAGCTATAGGCGTGCCGAATGTCGTTGGCTTGACTATCGGCACCCGTCCCGATTGTGTGGATGAAGAAAAACTTGCGCTGCTGGAGGAATATGCACGCAAGCATCTGGTCTGGATAGAACTCGGGCTGCAATCGGCGCATGATGCCACATTGGCCGCCATTCATCGGGGGCATGATACTGCTGCCTTTGAAACCACCGTGCGCGCCGCATCAGGACGTGGCATCCTTTTGTGCGCCCACCTCATTCTAGGACTGCCAGGTGAAACACCGGTTCACATGCGGCAAACGGCTGAATATGTATCCCGCTTGCCTCTAGACGGCATCAAACTCCACTTGCTTTACATTATCCGGGGAACAGCCATGGAAACCCTTTTCAATGAAGGCGGTTATCAGTGCTTAGGGCAATCGGAATATGTTGATCAGGTGTGTGACGTTATCGAAAGGCTACCGGCAAAAATGGTGCTGCAGCGCCTTACCAGCGATCCCCACCGCGGCGAGCTGGTGGCCCCCTTATGGGCCCTGCAAAAGGATGCGACCCTCAATCTCATCAAACGGCGGCTGATTCAAAGAGATACCTGGCAAGGGAAACGGCTGGGAGAAGTTTTCAGATAAAAAGAAGAAGGGCATGCTCTTTCCAAGGAAAAACATGCCCTATAAAGCTTACGGCTGGTTTCTATTGTATGGTCACATTCACGGCCGACGGGCCTTTGGGGCCTTGCTGGATATCGAAGGTGACTCTCTCGCCTTCGTTCAGCGACCTGAAACCATTGGCATTGATGCCGGAATGGTGGACGAATACGTCCGGTCCGCCGTCTTCTTGCTCGATGAAACCATATCCTTTGCTGCTGTTAAACCATTTAACTGTTCCGCTTGGCATAGCAGACATCCTCCTTTCTAAAAATTCCCAAAGCTTCAAACTTGAGGATGCCACCATGAACGTCACGGCCTTTCCTTAAGCACGAAACCGCCCGCCAATTAAGATCAGGCTTTTATTGATTAATCGTACTGTAACATTTTTTCATCGTAATGCAAGTATAATATGCTTATAATCACTGAATATATCCATGCGCCAGTTTTCAACGCAACATCCCAAAAAAGGAGAATGCCATGAAGACCGCCGAAGATATTCTAAACGACAAGCAGCCATACAAAATGGTGTCCGTTGGGCCGAATGAGACCGTGGTGGTCGCCATCGAAAAAATGAACCAAGCCGGTATCGGCGCCATATTAATAGAAAAACAGAAGCAGATCGTGGGCATCTGGACCGAGCGGGATCTGTTGCGCGCCATGGGACGTCCGGATTTCAATCCAGCCAGGGCCAAAATCGGCGACCACATGAGCGTCCGGCTGCACAGCGCAGAATGCGACACACCCATCGAACGATTGGAGGAGATGTTTCTCGGGCTTTTCATCCGCCACATCTTGATTAAAAAGGCCGATCAGTATATCGGCCTGCTTTCCATCGGCGATGTTCTGCGCGCCAGCCTGCTGGAAAAGGACAAACAGATAAAAAAGCTCAATACCATCGCCAGTTGGCAGTATTATGAGAATTGGGGCTGGGATCGCAAAAAGCGGTAATGGAACAAAACCTACCTGTAGAGCTTGGACTCCCATATTTGCTTGTCAGCCGAAGATGCGCCGTTCAACTGTTGCGAATGACCTTTCACGAAGGCTTCCATGACGATAGGCATGGGCGCCGCGACAGGGGTGCCATCAGGTATGGCGGCACGATCAACCGGGGGCGGATCAAAAGCCCATGAAAAACATGGCGAGCGGTTAAAGTAGTATTCCACCATCGTGCCCCGCGCATCACGGCACGACCACACTTGCACCCCGCGTATCGCCGCATCCCGCTTGGATAGGGGCTGGACCTTGAACAATTGCAAATACTCATGAATTTGGGCGTCAGCAAGGACAGCAATGGGGTCTCGGCTGCTTGTGCCCATTGCCGCCGAGACGCGGCCATCGCCGACCATTTCTCTGGCCGTGGCACGGCCGAGGTAGTTCCTGGCATCTAAATCAAAGGGATTCATTTGCAGTGCGATGGTCAAGTGTGCTTTTACCTTCTCCGTTGGAATTCCAGTATAAAAGCCAATGATGCCATACATCGTGTGCCAGTCGCCCACCTGGTCGCCGCCCTGGGCCCGGGCCCGATGCAGGATTTGAAGTGCCTCTTGTAACCGCTTTCGCTGCAACATGCGCTTGGCGTCCTGCACCATGGCCATGATAGCCATCCGGTCCGGATCGATGTGTCTGGCTTGACCTTTGGGGAAGTCGATCATCCTGTGGGCCAGGAAAATTTCCACCCGGCGGTTGCGGGCCCGACCCGCCCGGGTTTTGTTGTCACCGACGGGCTCCGCTTCACCCCGGCCCAATGCAATGACTTGCCTGCCATCGATACCCAGAAGGCCGACAATCTCGCGCCGCACCGCGTAAGCACGCTGAGAGGACAGCTTTAAATTCTTCTTGTTGTCGCCGCGACTATCCGTATACCCCACCACCAGCAGCTTATCTTCCGGCGAAAAACCACGTTCGTCCAACCGGCGACGGATCTCTGACGTGTCGGTGGCACCCAGGACCGCCTTGCCCGTGTCGAAGTGGATCACCAGAGGCTCATTTTGGAAATTGGTCGCGTTGACGCCCGCTGCAACCGCTGTGATCCATCCCGTCGCCAGCAGGAAGACCCCAACCCGACAGGCCGCCTGAATTGTGCATTGCATTTCCATGGACTCCTTTGCGCTGTCGTTCAACAGCCTTAAGGGGTGCTGGAAAGAAATACGCCTATTTCGCATGTCCTTGCGACCTGCTATGCACCCGCGGATGCGCCTTGTGGATGCACCCAAATCCGGTGCAAGCCGGGGGCATTTTTTCTTACCCGCGCCCTAATGATGATATCGGCCGAATTGCCGCAAAACTTAGGCCTCGCAAATCAACCGGATGCAATATTGGTCACCGCCTAAAATCGGACTGACTTGGCCAACTACTGAATAAGATCATGATTCGGACCGCTCTCACGATCTGTCCTTATTCGTTGCGCATGTTTACAGACCATACTCTTGCCAAAAAAAAATCGAAAAAAGCATTGCATAGGTGTCCGCTTGGATTCAAATAATTCAGTTAAAACGTATGTTTGTATGGCCGCATGAATTACATGCTTACTGTATTTAGCACAACTTGAGATTGGATGGTAATTGTGATATGTAAGACCGTTTTGTCACATTTAGCTCGATCTTTTGAAGGAATAGAACATGATACTTATTCGGTGCTCAATATATCAGGATCTGACTTTTGTTCATAATAGGAGGTTAAATGAGTAAACGACTTACTGCGTTGGTAGCATTCTGTTCTCTATTTCTTGCACCTGGCTTTGCATTTTGTGATGACGGTCAATCTGCGTGGACTGGGAATGCCAATTTGATGATTGGCCAGAAATTTTTGGAGAAAGATGACTGGGAGCCTTTGGAAAACCAATTTGAATTGGGCGCAGATACTCTCATCTCCCAAGCCATAAACTAATGGCATATATGAACAAACACAAATAATTCATGGGTATTAGGATTGGAA
>JABDRH010000665.1 GCA_013041835.1 Desulfatitalea sp.
AATGACGGCGTTTTGGATGTCGATGACGCTCTTCCATTGGACCCCACCGAAACAGCGGATACCGATGGTGACGGGATAGGCGATAATGCGGACACGGATGACGACGGCGACGGTGTGGCTGACGTCAATGACGCCTTCCCCCTTGATCCTAATGAGTGGATTGATACTGACGGTGATGGCATGGGTAACAATGTTGATACCGATGATGACGGAGACAATTTGTCGGATTGGGATGAAATCAATCTCTATGGCACAAATCCTTTGGATACTGATAGTGACGACGACGGTATGCCGGATTGGTGGGAAGTAGGACACAATTTGATTCCGACTGAAAATGATGCTGAAGATGACATGGACGGAGATGGAATTTCAAATTTTCAAGAATATGTGGCGGGCACAGATCCTTCTCCGCCTATGATTCAAGACATACATCCAGAAGATTTAACGATTGATATTCCGGTTGGAACGATTATATCCATTACATTTACAGAAGACATCGATCCAGCAACTTTAACGGGTTCATCGTTCATGATTAGTGACGGGGCAACTTTCATTGAGGGAACGATTACGGTGGATGGTATTGATGCTGAATTTGTTCCAGCGGAAGCATTGCTTTACAACACGACGTATACAGCCACTCTCACCCAGGATATTACCGACATGGCCGGAAACAACCTATATGCTGGGATGCAATGGACATTTACAACCGCGGCAAACTACGCCATATCCGGATATATCATGAATTCTGGTGTGGGTCTCGATGGCGCAACCGTTTCAATCGGCGGACAAACAATCGAGAGTCAAGTGTCTGATGGCAGCGGTCGGTTCGCATTTCATGATCTTGAGCCGGGCACCTATACGCTGACACCCTCAATGAACGGGTACGCTTTTACCCCTGAAACAATGGATATCCAAGTGACGGACAGCGACATATCTGATGTGGTCTTTAGTGCTGCTGTTATCCCTGTAGTCCATGTGCCTTCTGATTACGCAACCATTCAGGCGGCCGTCGATGCGGCAGCCGAAGGCGGAACGATTATTGTCGATGACGGCGTGTATACTGAAAATGTTAGCATCGCCAAATCGATTACCATTGAATCACAAAATGGATATCAGACCACCGCAGTGGTCGCGGCGAATGCCGGGCGACATGTTTTCACGATCAATGCCCCAAATGTCACGATTCAAGGCTTCGACATTTCAGGGGCACATAACTACTATCGTGCGGCGATTTACTTCGGTGCGGGTTCAGACAATGGAAAAGCACTCGATAACCGCTGCGGGTACTCTGACATCTATCGCAACTATATCGGTATCTATGTTTTCGATAGCAATAACATGGATATCGCCAACAATATCTGTAACTACTGGGGACCATATGGGATTTACATTGATCAAAGCAATGGCTCAAGGTTCTCGGACAATATCATTGAGGATCACGGCATGGAAGGCATCTATCTGAGAGACGGTATTTCTTGTACCATTTCCGGAAACGCCATAACACGATGTCGTCGGGGTATCGAAGTGTTCGGTGCGGAAAATTGCACGATCGCAGACAATTCCACCAGTGCAAACACGCAGGACGGTATTCACACAATTAATTGTGGTATCGGGATTTCCATTTCCGGGAATACCAGTGATTCAAATGCCGAGGTGGGGATCTTTGTTGAATCCTCAAGTCACGCAGTTGTTATGGATAACAGCGCGAACTGGAATGATCTCAGCGGAATCGTGATTTACAGCTCAAGCTCAAGCAACGTGAGCCGTAACACTGTCACTTGGAACGATGACTATGGTATTTATATCAATCATTCCGACAATTGTACGGTTAGTGATAATAGTACGGTTAGAAATTCCAGCGGCATCCAGTTAAACTATGCAGACAATAATACGATTTTGCTTAATGAATGTGCGAATAATGATTGGTGTGGGATACAGATTTACCAGTCCACTGGAAATCTTCTGAAGGAAAATGTAGCACAGACCAGTCCATATGCCACAAAAGGTAATGCGATCATGTATAGTGGTGGATCCGGAAACATAGCCTTCTTGAACAGCTTTGCAGGATCCATCTATGGCGCTGCTCCAGTATATTCTGACAACAACGCCGTTAATTCATGGGTTTCCCCTATCGTTATCACTTACATTTACAATGGCATGACCTTTACCGGTTTTATCGGAAATTACTACAGCAACCATGGACTTGCGGACGGTGACGGCGATGGCATCGCAGACACGAACGTGGATCTGCCGGGAACCGAACCTGATGGTGCATATCCTATGGTCGCGCCATTGGACAATTATCACCTTCAATAAACATTGCGTATCAAAAGCAGAGCCAATGGAAACAATGGAATAGCCAAAAGAAGTGGGTCAATCTGAGCTGCGAATGCTGAATTGAATCTGAATCTGAATCTGTAATGGCAATGGGAACCTGTATGGTTCAAAAACTCAATCACAGCCAACCAATCGTAAAAGCAACAAAAAATGCATGAAATGCAGCAAAAAAGTCATCCGATCACATGACCACATAGGATGTCTGCGGTGGAATACGCCGAAATTTAAGCTTTGTTGAGGCGAGAATACGGGGGGCAGGGCGTGCCAAAGAACATCACGCTTTTAGATGGCTCGAACACAACCGGTCAGAACCCAGACAGCTCATGCCGCTTTTTTATAATAAGGAATCATCTTGTTCAACGTATGACGCGCCTCGCGCACGAACCGCTCCGCATAGGCGTTGCATCTCGGCGCCTGGGGCGGGGTGCGCACGATCTTGATGCCCTGGGCTTTGAGCACCCAATCAAAACCGGCAAAGCCGGCATCCCGGTCATGGATCACGTAACGGCACTGTTGCGGGATGTCGGACAGGCGCATGGCAAAGTTGCGGGCCTGCTGTCTGACCCAGGCCGATTCAGGATAGGAGGTGCATCCTGCCACACATACACGCCTTGTTTTCAAGTGGATAAAAAACAGCGTGTATAAAGTCACCAGGCCTCCCATGGTCCACACCTCTTCGGTAAAAAAGTCCGCTCTTTTTTAATCAAACTATTGCAGCTTTTTGATGATATTGATCAATTCATCGGCGCTTTTTGCCGTCATGACGGCCGATTTTACCGTTTTGAGCAAGTTGATCTCATTGATCTGATAAATCAGCGGCATGATTTTATAGGCATCGCGGGCAAACTTGATTGAAAGAACCATTTCAATTCCCTCAATAAGTCCCTGCAGCACGCCCTGTTGCATGCCTTGCTGCACGCCCTGCTGCATGCCTTGCTGCACGCCCTGCTGCATGCCTTGTTGCATGCCTTGTTGCATGCCCTTTTCAAACCCTTCCTTACGTAACTTATCCGCCAGTGTCATGACCAGATCTCCTTGTTTCTCGGATAAAGACGCTTTGGCGACTTTTGTCAAATCATCGGCCGAGACATTATCGATGTTATTGATAATATATCGAAACACGGTTTCAAGATATTGCGGCACGCTGTCTTTTTCCACCAGGTCGACCAGCAGGGACAGCATCCCGGGCAGCTTGTCGTACACATCGGGATCAAAGATATGCTTGAACAACAGCATGGCCAGGCGCGCCGTGACCGTGCCCTTGATTTGATCGTCGGAAAAGCGTGTCAGATCGTAGAGCACATAATTAAAATCGGGAATGTAAGCCGCAAGCTGGTCGGTGGGACCGTTGAGCAACGATGAAAACCGGGTATCGATCCGCGCGCGGCGCGCCGGCCCATGATAGAGCACCAGGGGAATGATAATGGGCAAACGCCCGGTGCCGTCCTGCTTTAAAAATTGCCGCCAGATTTTAAGCATGTACTCGAGCAACTGAAGCGCGGTAAGCTTGTCGTGAAAGCTTTTGTGTTCGAACAGAATATAGATAAACCCTTCGGTACCCGAAAGCTCGACCCGATAGAGCAGATCCACGTAAAAGGCCTTCAAATCCTTTTCGATAAAGGTATCCTTGCAAATTTCAAGCGTATCCAACCCAACACACCGCAACACCTCGCCGGGCAGGTAATGCCGCAAAAAACTTTTGGCCGTGGGCAGATCGCTCCAGGTTTCTCGAAACAGCTTGTCATGCGGGTTGATGATATCTTCCATTGCTTGCCGTCACATCTTTTTGCCCCAGCAAAGTAAATCTTGTTTGCCCAAAGGGGCTGATCTTTTGTGTTTGACCGTCGGTGTCACAAATAAGGTATCACAACCCCTTGGTCAAATACAAAAACGAATACAAGGCCCCATATCTCGATATGCAACAGTGCATAGGCTTTGTAGATGAACCCAATATCGGCGCAATCGGGTTAATTATTTTATGCCAAGACGCTAAAATGTCACATACACCGAAACCCTCGCGCCGACTTTTTTCGCCTACGACGAAGCCAGTGCGACAAACCCCACCGGCAGGACCATTCGTAACTAAGCATTCCTGGGAAAAATGCGCCATACCTAAGAATATGATGTTATATGAAAACGTCCATGGTCTTGTATTTTTTGATCAATATTATTGGCGAAACGCCGATATCATATAAAACTTTTGTGATCGAAATAGGGACCTGACGACTAAAGGTTCGCTGATGGTAAGGACATTTGCTTGAAATGAAAACCTATGAGGCATCCAAAGAAGTATTCATAAAGTTTAGCAACTGTTTGATATCAAATGAAGAAGCATTGATTGAAAAAGTCCTGGAGTTTGCCATAACCTATGGCTATGCAAAGTATACTTCAACTTTAAAAGAGGCCTGGAGGATATCCATTTCTGGACTGACCAATTCATTTGTCAGTGCCGTGCAAGATAAAGATTTTGTTGTTGAGCTAGGCCCCGACCAGGATTTTAGAAATGATCCTGTTGCCGATTTTGCTATCGTTGAAGCCCAGCGGCACCGTCGCCGCGGTATACGATTGGAAATGTTTTTGGGTTTTTTAAAGTATTATCGTCAAGCATATCAGGATGTTATTTTGAACGACGATAGTCTTCTCAGTGATGAAAAGGAGATTTGTGGCTATATTGCCGATAGGCTCTTCGATCGAATTGAAATTGGTTTTTGTGCTGAATGGTCTGGTTCGAGCGCAACCCATGTGGATGAGCTACAGGAGAACAATCGAATCATCACCAATGAAAAAAATAAGTATCTGACTATTTTCGAAAGCCTTCCCTTTCCAGTCCTTTTGCTCAATGCTAATTCACAGATCGAAAACCAGAACCACGCGGCGACCATTTGGTTGGGGGGCTACTCTATACCGGGTTCTTTTTATTATGGGACAAAATTGGCTGCATCTATAAATGGTAATTCAACGCTAAGCAATAAACCTGTAGTGCATCAGGTACCTGGCTGGTTGGTCCCTGAAATAGAGGCTTTTATTGCTGAAGATGGTCGCCAATATAATTCTTTTGAAAAGGAAATAGAAAACGATGATGATCAGTTGCTCCTTTTTGTGCAATTATCAAAAATGTTAGATGTCAGTGGCAAATTCGCCGGCTGCGTAGTTATGGTGGCGGATCTTACCGAGGCCCGAAAAGCGGAAATAGAGCGAGCACGGATGAAGGAGCAGTTGTTGCAGTCGGATAAAATGGCTTCTATTGGTCAATTGGCTTCCGGAGTGGCGCACGAAATCAATAATCCCATCGGATTTATAGCCAGCAATCTAAACCGCTTGGGAGAATACACTTCGGATATGACGTCTTTTATTGATCATTGTAAGCAACTGATTGAAACTATTGCATCCGCCGCTGCTTTTGAAACCAAATTCAAACTCGCCATAGCCCGCATTCATGAGATTGAATCCGAAGTTGACATCCCATTTTTATGTGAGGATATCAAACTGGTTATTGCAGAATGTAAGGACGGAGCCAATCGCGTCCGACAAATCGTTGCGGATTTAAAAGATTTTGCTCATCCAGGAGTCGAAAAACCCCAGGAGGCAGACATCAACAATTGTCTGGATTCAAGTGTGAATATGCTCAGAAACGAGCTCAAGTACAAGGTTTCGTTGGTCAAGGAATATGACCAGATACCCCAGGTGAAATGCTATCCACGCCAACTGAACCAGGTTTTTATGAATATTCTGGCGAATGCGGCCCAGGCGATTGAAAAAAAAGGTGAAATTCGTATCAGCACACGAATGCATGCTGATGCCATACAAATTCGAATCAGTGATACCGGTTCCGGAATGGCCCCTGATCAAGTTAAGCGGATTTTTGAACCTTTTTTCACTACCAAGCCGATCGGGTCCGGAACAGGCCTGGGACTGCATATTGCCTATCAGATTATTCAACAACATCAGGGGAATATTTACGCAGACAGTGAGCCTGGTCAAGGAACGACATTTACGATTTGCCTACCATTGAATCCGAATTTCGATCATGTGACGGATGCCTGTCGGGTTCAAAAACAGTAACCAACGCCAACTGATCGGAAAAGCAACAAAGAATGAGGGAAATCGTGGCGGCTGAACGCTCGCGCGACATGTCATAGCCCCTCGGTGTGGCCGCCGCTGCATTGAATACAATCGTCTTATCAGCTTGTTTGCGCTGTCGCCTTCCAACCGGGTTTTTTAAGCGGCTGCGATAATCGCAGCCGCTGGGGTTTTTGCAGGCTTGGGGAATCTTTTCGATTATCTTTTGATGATCAAAGCCACCGCTTCACCACCGCCCAGGCACAAGGAGGCAAGTCCGCGTTGCTTGTCTTGGCGAATCATTTCATGTACCAGGGTGACAAGCACCCGGCATCCGCTGGCGCCGATGGGATGGCCCAGGGATACGCTGCCGCCATTGATGTTCACTTTTTCAGGGGCTAGTTTAAGTTCGCGCAATACGGCCAGGGATGATCCGCTGAAGGCTTCATTTATTTCGTACAAATCTATGTCATCAAGGCTGATACCTTCTTTTTGCAGGCATTTGGGAATTGCCCAGATTGGCGCTACCAGTACATATTTCATTTCAATAGCTGCCGATGCTTGGGCACCGATGGTGGCCATGATTTGGCAGCCCATGGCCTCGGCTTTTTCGCGGGACATGACCACGATCGCGGCCGCCCCATCGCTGATAACCGATGAATTTCCGGCGGTTGTCAGCCCGTCTTTTTTAAAGGCGGGTTTCATATTCGCCAATACTTCGTAGGTCGTTTCCTTTGGGCATTCATCGGTGCTGAATACTTTGGGTTCACCTTTGCGTTGTGGAATCTTAACCGGAACGATTTCCGATTTAAATTTATCGGCGGCGATTGCGGCCAGCGCCTTACGGTAAGATTCTTGTGCGTAACGATCCTGATCTTCACGGTTGATGCCATATTTCTCCGAGCATAATTCGTTGGATATCCCCATGTGAAAATCGTTGACGATATCCCATAAACCGTCATGAACCATATGGTCTTGCAGCGTGCCGGGCCCCATACGGTAGCCTGATCGGGCTTTTTCCAGATAGTACGGTGCCATGCTCATGTTTTCCATGCCCCCGGCTACTACCACTTCGGCGTCTCCGGCCATGATGGCTTGGGCCGCCAACATGACTGCTTTTAAGCCCGAACCACAGACTTTGTTTATGGTGAGACACTCGACCTCCCACGGCATTTGGGCATGGACTGCGGCTTGTTTGGCCGGGTTTTGCCCGTAACCACAGGGCAACACCATACCCATGATGACCTCGTTTACCACATCTTTACCAATTCCCGCTCTTTCTATGGCCGCTTCAATGACCAGGCCGCCTAAGCGAGTGGCGCCGATGCCGCTCAAGGCGCCACTGAAACCACCCAACGGTGTTCTCACTGCACTTACAATCACTGCTTCTCGCATGTTCAACCTCCTTTTACATATGATTTCATATATTGGCCTCAGGGCTTGTGCAAAAGCAATTTCACATTTTAAGCATCCCGACTTCAAAAAAAGAAGTGTCGATGACGCGTTTGCGGCAGTTCATTCTAATTTTGCGGTGTTGTCGGTTCTCCTTTTTTTAAGCCAAACCTGTTCTCGCATGATCTTTATCATTTTTATGACCAAAGGGCTAATCCAATGGTGCATGAATGGTTTTAGTTGAAGCGATGAGATATGAAATGATATCTTATAGGTTGATATTGCATAAAAATTGATCGATCATGATATAAATTGTAACAGGGTAATTACGATGCTTCATGTATATAATCAATAGAAGGAGATGGTATGGAAATCAACAGAGTAACCGTGGTCGGTGCAGGGACCATGGGAAGCGGCATCGTTCAGGTGTGCGCCCAAGCCGGTTTGACGGTAACCATGTGTGATGTGGTGCAGGAGATGTTGGACAAGGCCATGAAGACCATTGAGTGGTCGGTATCCAAATTGGCCGAAAAGGGAAAAATCAAGGACAGCGTCGGGACGGTGATGTCCAAAATTCATGCATCGACAGAATTTCAGGCTGGCGCGAACGCGGATTTGGTCATCGAGGCCGTGTTTGAAAAATTGGCGGTCAAGCACGACGTATTCAAAAAGTTCGATGCCATCACCGGTCCGGATACCATTATGGCAAGCAATACTTCCGCTATACCCATTTCAGACTTGGCGGGAGTCGTCGCCAAACCGGAAAATTTCATAGGTCTGCATTTCTTCAATCCGGTGCCCATGATGGCTGTGGTGGAAATCGCCAAGGGGATCGCCACCAACGACGAAACGGCACAAATAGCAAAGGCGTTCGTTGAATTTATCAAAAAAGAACCAATCCTGGTGAATCGTGACATTGCCGGATTCGTGATCAATCGCATCAATATGCTATCCAATATTGAAGCCATGCGCTTGGTCGAGAACGGTGTGGCCAGTGTGGCGGATATCGACAAAGGTGTTCGCCTGGGCACCGGGCGTAAAATGGGCCCCCTGGAAACCTCGGATATGGTCGGGCTGGATATTCAGTTAGATGCCATGACCAATTTGTACTTACAGGAACAGGATCGCCGCTACTATCCCCCGGATATCCTGAGACGCAAAGTGGCTGCCGGGCATTTCGGTCGCAAGACCGGAAAAGGCTGGTATGACTACAACGAGGATGGAAGCCGGAAAGCGTAAGCTTTTACCCGGCATGCGGTGCAAATTCGCATCTTTTGATGCGGATACCTTTTTTAGCGGCTTCAGCCGCGCCTAGTCGGCATAGCTGAAGGGGAAAAAGCAAATAGCTGCGCAAGCTGTTTACGGCAAGATCGACACCACCAGTTTGTTTTGAATCTTTTCCACAGGAAAACGGGTGACAGGGTGTGGGGCCGGTCCGAAAATTTTTTTACCCTCCGCATCATATGTCGATTTGTTCACGCTGCAACACTGAACGGTATCCGTGCCTGCTACTGGATCCAAACGGCGGTGACCGATATGGCTGCAGCGATTGTGGAAGGCTCGATAATCGCCATCCTCGCCGTGTACTACAAGAACCCGCTGCGGAAGATTCTTACCTTCCAGCCGCATGGCGCTACCTGGTTTTAAAAGTTCGGATGCATCGTCTAAATCGATGGTCAGTTTGCCATCGGTATAGCTCCAGCAGTTTCCATTTGCGGGTTTGTTGGTTGCCGGTATGCCGAATACGCGCTTGAATAAGCCCCTTTTGTTGAATTTGATGCTCATTCACTTATCCTTTCGTATTGGGATTGCTGAGATACTGTTGAAAATGGAAAAGGGTTTACAGAATTTCCGTAAACCCTATGTTTTTGTGGCGCGCCCGGCAGGATTCGAACCTGCGACCTACGGATTCGTAGTCCGGCACTCTATCCAGCTGAGCTACGGGCGCGAATAAAAGCGTTTGAAACGCGGGTGCGTTCTAAGCTATAAGGTCTCGATTGTCAATGATTAGTTTGAGTTTGGAAACAGCATTTGTAAAACGGCGTACGGGAATTGGACAGGGCAGGGCAGCCGGCAGCAATGAGTGATCGGGATCAATATTTCATGGGCCTGGCGATCGCAGAGGCGGGTAAGGCCCGGGATGCGGGCGAGGTGCCCATCGGGGCGGTATTGGTGGATCGGGATGAACGGATTGTGGCGCTCGGGCACAACCAAACCATCGGTCGCTGCGATGCATCGGCCCACGCGGAGATGCTCGTCATTCGCAAGGCTGCGTGGATTTTGAAAAACTATCGTTTGTCATCGACTACCCTGTATGTTACCATCGAGCCTTGTATCATGTGCATGGGCGCCATTATTCATGCCAGAATCGCACGCCTTGTTTTCGGAGCCCACGATCCCAAATGGGGAGCGGCGGGCTCTTTGTATGACATGGCCCATGATCCGCGTTTGAACCATCAGCCCGAGTTGACGAGCGGCGTGTGCATGGCGGAGTGCCGGGATATTATCCAGGTCTTTTTCAGGGACAAGCGAGTGTAGGTAGCGTTTATCCACATCGCTGCACATCAAAGGAGCAATTCGTGGCCAATATCGTAATCATCGGAACTCAGTGGGGGGATGAAGGCAAGGGTAAGATCGTTGACCTGTTGGCGGAAAGAGCCGACCTGGTGGTTCGTTTTCAGGGAGGTAACAATGCCGGTCACACCATGGTGGTCGATGGTGAGCAGTTGATCAGCCACCTGGTACCGTCGGGGATTTTGCAGGGGAAGATCTGCATGATTGGAAACGGGGTGGTGGTTGACCCGGCAGTGCTCATCGAAGAGATGGACTATCTGTCCGGGAAAGGCGTCCCTTGTGGTCCCCAACAATTGATGGTCAGTGAACGCGCCCAGGTGATCATGCCATATCACCAGGCCATTGATCTGGCCCGTGAGGTGAAAAAAGGCAAGGACAAGATCGGGACCACAGGCCGTGGCATTGGGCCGACTTACGAAGATAAAGCGATGCGCCGGGGATTTCGTTTTGTGGATCTGATCAATGCCGTGGATTTCAAAACCAGACTGACGGGCATTGTCGAAGAGGTGAATTTTTACCTGGAACAGTTTCTGGGGGCGGAACCGGTGGATGCGGATGCCATTGCCGAGGCTTACATGGCCTATGCCCAACGGCTGGCGCCTCACGTAACCGATGTATCGGCGGCGATACACGAGGCGATGCGCGATGGCCGGCAGGTTTTGTTCGAAGGCGCCCAGGGAACCCACTTGGATATTGATCACGGCACCTACCCGTTCGTTACCTCTTCGAATACGGTCTCGGGCAATGCCTGTTGCGGTGCCGGTGTCGGTCCCAAGGATATCAGCGGCGTTATCGGCATTGTTAAAGCCTATACGACGCGTGTGGGCGCCGGGCCGTTTCCATCGGAGTTGTTTGATGGCACGGGAGACTACCTGCAATCCAAGGGCGATGAGTTCGGCGCCACGACCGGCCGCCGCCGCCGCTGCGGCTGGCTGGACATGGTAATCCTGAACAATGCCGTTCGGTTGAACAGCCTGACCGGACTGGCCATTACCAAGCTTGATGTGTTGGGCGGCCTGGATGAAATCAAGATCTGCACGGCATATGAATTAAAGGGTGAAACGATTCAGACCTTCCCTGCTTGTTTAAATCGGCTGGGTGAATGCCGCCCGATCTATGAAACTTTGCCTGGCTGGAAGGAGGATATCTCCAGCGTGCGCAGCTACGATCAGATGCCGCAAAATGTGAAAAATTACCTCAAGCGCATTGAGATCCTGACCGGCGTTCCCATTAGGATCATTTCGGTCGGTCCTCAAAGGGATCAGACCATTGTGCTCGAACATCCATTCGAGTAGTAAAAGTGGGTTGACTTTTTCCCCGCGTTGGCATACATACAGTGGCTTGCATCGGGACATGGCTCAGTCTGGTAGAGCACAGCGTTCGGGACGCTGGGGTCGCAGGTTCAAATCCTGCTGTCCCGACCAAAAAAAATCAAAAGGCGCCTTCCGGAATGAAAGGCGCCTTTTTTTATGCCGAATCGTCTCAAACCGTTTGGTGTGTCATGTCTTTTTTTCCTGAACCTGCTACCTACTCCCCTGATGGAAGCATCGTCTCATTTTCTTCGGATTGTGCTTTCAGCTCAGCCAGGGTGGTGGTGGCAGCATCAATTTTATTTTCGATGAGCGTCAGTTGGACCGGGTCAGTGGTCAGGGCCTTGGCCTGCTGCAAATGCTGCAGGGCAGACTGTAGTGATGCCTCGCTTGCTTTCGCCATATCGATGTCGATTTTGTAGAGCAGGGCCAAACGCCGGAAATTGTTTCGGCGCTGACGAACCGTCTGGTGCATTTCGGAGGTCAGAGCAAACTGCTCGGCCCGTTGGAGATAGTCGCCGACGGCGGAAAAGTCGGGAAGGCTGGAATCGATCAGCATGGCATCCGAACGGTTGAGATAGTAATCAAAAAGTATGGGGAATATCTCCTTGCGGCTGTATGTGGTTTTTTCCGGCTGGTCGAATTGGGCACCATGCAGGACGGCAAAGAAGTGCTTGCCGGTAGGCGAGAAATGGCCTTTCATGATTTCCACCGAATCCTTCTTGGTCGTGACAAAGTAGGTGGCGTAGTTGCTGAAACTGCTCCAAACCAGCAAAAAGACCAGCGCGGAGAAAATGGCGGCGGCGATTTTCATTTGCTTTCCGAAAGAATCCACCGGAATTCGATCGACCGTGGCAGCAGATGTGTCGGCCGAACCGGCAGTGGTGGAAGCGGCCGGTACCGCATAGGAC
>JABDRH010000671.1 GCA_013041835.1 Desulfatitalea sp.
GGCGATGGCGACCCGTTGTTTCATTCCGCCGCTCAGTTCATGGGGGTAACGGTTTTCAAACTTTTTCAGCCCCACCAGATCGATAAACCTGGCACTGATGTCGCGACGTTCCGCCTTGCCGATACCGCGTACTTCCGGGCCGAACTCTACATTTCCCCGAACCGTTTTCCAGGGAAACAACAAGTATTCCTGAAAAACGATGCTCCTTTGAGGGTCCGGTCCGTTCACCGACTGTCCGTCGATCATGATCCGGCCCCGGGTCAATTTCTCCAATCCGGCCGCCATGAGCAAAAAGGTTGATTTGCCGCACCCGCTGGGGCCCAATATGGAGACAAATTCCTTTTCACGGACCTGAAGATTGAAATCCTCCACAGCGACAATCTGCCGTCTTTTCCGATCCGTAAAAACCTTGCACACACTTTCAGCCCGGACCATTTATCTGCCCAATCCAAATTTTATCTGTTCAATGAAGCCCTCGATACGGACTTTAAGCTGCCCCACATCTGACTGGGAGTAATCCGTGACGATATGCAAATAAGGCAGTCCATGTTTTTCTTTCACCACTTCTCGCACGCGAAAGGATTCAATATTGAACGCATGGCAGGACTGCCAGGCCAGATCGATGACCCCCTGGATCTTGTATTCGGTGATCAACCGGTCAATCTGTTCAAAGCGCGTGTTGTTCGGCGACATACTGGCACAGGTAACCTTTAAATAGCGCCGGGCGATGGCTTCGATGGGGTCATCGCCAGGATCGATCTGGTCATCCATCCGCGTTACCCCGCCGCAGCCTTCCTGGCACACGACCACGCCACCGCTTTGTTCCACCAAACGCAGCACCTTGTCGCATCCCAGGCTGTTACCCAGACCGGTCCAAAGAATCCGCGGCCGGTCCGCTGAACAGGCGAACTGCTTTGCAGCGATCCTGCGCCTGAGTTCTTCCAGAACAGATTCCAGTTCTTTAAGATAGTGTTTGCGGTCAATGGTGTAGGACATGCTGGTGGACAAGGCCACCAGATCCAACCCCATGATGGGCACGGGGTGAGACTTTCGGCACTGATGAATCCGCTTTAACAGCACCCTTTCCCTGTTGCCCTGTTCAATGGCTGCCAACAGGGCGTCATGGGTGATTCGGCAATCCAGTTGCGCTTCGAGAAATCCCTTGAGTCTATGCACTTCATCGATCCAGTAACGCAACGCTGCCGGGTTTTCCGGTTTTTGTGGCAAATCCATCACGTGCATGGACTTTTCACGACCCAACACCTCGTACATTTTCTTGCGGCCGTCGCACGTGGTTTCGCCCACGATGCAGTCCGCCAGGGGAAAAATCGGGCAAGTGTTATTAATAGCCCGTCCATAGGTGGCCTTCACCATGGGGCACTGGTCAGCCGGCAGCACCTGCTCCGCGGCCTCGATGGGCCCCTGCGTGGTGCCGCACAGCCCCACAGTGATAGCGCCGGCGGCCCAGGCGACTTCGCGCGGGAAATAAGAGCACAGGCACCCCACGACTTTGTGGCCCTCATCCTTTGCCATTTCAAGCGCCAGCGCAAAGCTGGTTTTGACTTCATCAATCGTTCTTGTATGTTCCAACGTCATGACATTCATTCTTTTGTTCCTGAAGCACTTGTTCTTTGGCAAAGATCGCGGCGCCCAGGGCACCGGTAATCTGCACATCTGCGTCAATGGGCATGAAACCCGCCCCCAAAACATTTTCCAGGGCCCGGCACAGTCCCTGGTTTTTGGCCACCCCCCCCACAAAAGCGGTATTTTTAAAGGGCTTTAAGCGCCTGGCCATTGTCCCAACCCGCCGAGCAATACTTTGGTGCAACCCGGCGGCAATATCACTTCTTGAGTTGCCCGCGGCCAGCAGGGAGATCACTTCGGATTCGGCAAACACGATGCACGTGCTGTTGATTTGACAGGGTTCACCGGTTCGCACGGACAATCGACTGAAATCGTCAATATTCACTTCCAATGCACCGGCCATGATTTCCAGGAACCTTCCGGTTCCGGCCGCACATCGGTCGTTCATGATAAAGTCGGCGACACTGCCATCCTTGTTCAGCGTGATGGCTTTGCTGTCCTGGCCGCCGATATCGATCAACGATGCCACATCGGGATTCAAAAAACGCACACCTTTGGCATGGCATGAAATTTCCGTCAGGGCCTTATCCGCAAAAGGAAGAGAAATTCTGCCATACCCGGTGGCCACGATGCGCCTGATCTCTTCGCGACGGCAATGCGCACGATCCAGCACTTTCTGAAAGACCGCTTCACCGGCTTTTTGCGGCACAGCGCCTGTTCGTATGATCTTGGCCGCAACAATGCCAGAGTGGTCGATAATCACCGACTTGGCTGTCAATGAGCCGACATCGATTCCTGCATAAAAGCCATTTACTGCCGTCATCGTTCATCATCCCAAAATGCAACGGCACCCGCCGGACGCCTCGGTTCAAAACAACGAAAGGCTCAAGCGAGGGCAAAGGCATACTTCACCACAGGCGAGTCTGACGAGCCTAAGAGACTTCGGGCTACACAGCTACCAATGAAGAATGATGGTGATGATTACAGGGATTGGCAGGTGAAACACCTAATGGACCAGGGTCCCGTCACAACGGCAATTCCATGAGCCAACCTACCTGGGCAGCCAGCACCAAGCCTCTCACGTAAAACCGATATGACGATGAATTATGAACATAAAGTGCTCTGAATTTGATCGCTTGGGTAAAAGAGATCTTTGTCTAACACCGGCGACATAAAAACGCAAATAGAATCCATGGATTCAATAAAGGAAGTATGTATGAAAGCGCCCTTGATCGGCAGTGGCAAATGCGCCAATCAAAACACTTTTTATCATTCAGCGTCAGACCGGTCCATCGGCGAACGCCGCCCTTTTATCACCAAATGATCATGTTTTGAATCCAATGTAGGCTGAATTTGGTATTGAGTCCCTCGATATTTGGCGCTACAACACACCACGCGGTTTTCAGAATCATCAACAAGTGCTTTATATTACATCTTTCAACCCTTGAAAGGAGATTGTGGCGATGTCGATCCTCCGCAACATGTTATCGGCCATTGTTTTGCTGACACTTTGCGTCTCACCGGCTTTGGCCGAGGTCAACAGCTCGGTGCTCAGCACCATCAAGCTTTCCCATGCGCCTCTGGATATCGAGGTGTCTTTAACCGGTCAGCGCATCTATGTGCTCGACGATCAGGGCGACCTGCTGATCTATGACCCTGAGGGCAAACTCATGGATAAGCTTAAGGTGGGCACCCAGGTCAATCAGCTCAAGGTAGGCGCCAGAGACGATGTGCTTTATCTCGTCAATCCCAAGGATCAAACGATCCAGGTCCTCGACCTGACATTTACCTACAAGATCGACACCAGCACAGCGCCCATCAAGGGCCCGGCTGATGCGCCCGTTACGATTGCCGTGTTCAGTGATTTCCAATGCCCGTACTGTTCACGCATCGGAGGCATCATTGACAAGGTGCTGGAAGCGTATCCCAAACAGGTCAATACGGCTTTCAAGCACTTTCCCCTCTCCAACCACCAATTTGCAGCCAAGGCGGCCCAGGCAACCGTGGCCGCCCAGGCCCAGGGCAAGTTTTGGGAATACCATGACCTGATTTTCAAGGACTTCCGAAACTTGAATGATGAGAAGCTGGATGAATTCGCGGACACGCTCAAGCTTGACAAGAAAGCGTTTGAAAAGGCCAAGGCCGACCCGAAGACGGCCGAGAGGGTGCTGCGCGATCAAGCCGAGGGCCAGCGGGTGGGGGTCACCGGCACGCCGAGCGTCTATGTCAACGGCCAGTTGGTTCGTCCGGCCAACTTTAACGGCATCAAGGCTGCCGTGGAAAAAGCGCTGGGAAACTAACCCATCAACACCGGGTTCTACGCCAGCAGCGGCGACACGGCGCCGGCGACGCCGGCCAAGGTGGAGATGGGAAAAAAGCGTTGGGGTAAAGGGATCGATGGGATGTACATCATGATAAATAGAAGGATGGTGACCCCATAGGCCGCCAACGCCGGCGAGCCGGCGTCGATCCCGCGCAGCAGCAACGCCAGACACAGCATGGCCGCAAGGTGGGAAACGGCCGCGGCAATCTGGGCGCCCCCGGCGCCCAGTGCGGCCGGGAGGCTGTGAATACCGTGCCGGCGATCGCTTTCCAGATCCATTTGGGCATAAATGATGTCCGCGCCGCTCAGCCAGAAGAAGACAAAACAGGCAAAGAGCAGGACCTGTTCCGAGAAATGGGGATGACCGGCCGCGGCCACATAGGCGCCCAGCGGCGCCAAGGCCAGACACAGGCCGATACCGAAATGGCATAAAACAGTAAACCGCTTGAGCAACGAATAGCCCAGCAGCGGCGCCAGGGGAATGGGCGCCAGGATGAGGCACCAGTGGTTGAGCAAGGCGCAAGATGGAAGATAGAGCAGCAGGCCGCCGAAGGCGACGGTCATGGCCAATCCCAGGCGCATGCGGCCCGAAGGCAATTCACGGCCGGCGGTGCGCGGATTGAGGGCGTCAATGCGCCGGTCGAAGATGCGGTTGAAGGACATGCCGAACGTGCGCGCGCCCACGGCGGCAGCCACGATCAAGCCCAGTACGCCAATGGGTGGCCAGGTCCGGTCAGCTCCCAACCAGGCGCCGGTAAAGATCAGGGGCAGGCTGAAGGCGGTGTGCTCAACCTTGATAAAAGCCAGTAATTTTTTAAGCATGCGGGTTGACGTCCAGGGCTTGGCACAACACCTCACTGATCCGGGTGCTGACGGCATGAAGATTTTCCAGCAGGGTTTTGCGCTGGGTGGGACGGGCATGATCCGAGACCCCTTTGATCAGGTCGCAAGTCACGCCATGCCAGGCGGCCACCCGGGCAATGGCCGCGCCTTCCATATCCACGACATCTGCGAATGCCGCATACTTGCTGCGACGCCGAAGGTCGAAAACCGGACGGTCGCAGGTCACCAGGCGCGCCGGGGGAAGCTGAAGTTTCAGCCTGTGCTGGCAAACGATCGGCAGGGACTGCTTGCCGAGCACTTCATGATCACCTTCCAGGGCGCTGACAATGTGCAGCAACTGTTCCACCTCAAATCCGGCGGTATCGTGCAAGGCACCGCAGGCCCCTGCATTGACCAGGCAGGTGACGCCATGGCGAAGGAGAAGGGATTGAGCCGCGGCCGCGGCCGCCACCTTGCCCATGCCGCAAACCGTTATGACCAGGCGGGGCTGAAGCGGGGTATGATAGATTTCGAACGGTTCTGGTGTGGTTTTCTCCGCCCGGCTTAGCGCCAAGAAAGGCTTGGCTTCGAACCGGGTAGCAAATACCAGGCCGGTCATGGCAGGAATCCTGCGGCAAGGGCGTGTGTTTCCAGCAACGAAACGGCCCGACGGCCTGTTTCGCCCAAGTCCAGGCTAAAGTCATTGACAAAGGTGTCGATGTGGGCGTCGAGCACTTGGGGCGTCATCTCCTGGGCGTGTTGGCGAATGTAGGGCAGTGCCTGGCCGGGATTGGCGCGGGCATGGGAAATGCTGTCCCGAATCAGAGCCTGCAGTTGCATGGCCATGGCTTCCGGCACCCGCCGGTGCACGGCGATGCATCCCAAGGGAATAGGCATTCGGGTCCGCTCTTCCCACCATCGCCCCAGGTCGGCCACCGCCCGGAAACCTTCTTCCATGTAAGTAAAACGGCTCTCGTGGATGAGGACACCACAGTCGGCCTGCTGCGAGTGCAAGGCCGCGAATATGCGGTCATAGGTCGTGAAATAACGCTGCGCGGCTTCAGGCGCCCAGAGCCGGAAAAGCAGATGCGCCGTTGTCCACTCCCCCGGCAGGACCACCCGGCAATGGGCCATATCTTCCCTGCTTCGGGCTTTGGCCGAAACCACCACGGGGCCGCACCCGAATCCCAGGGCGCCGCCGCTGGACAGAAGTCGATAGTTCTTCTTGGCCTTGAGCCAGGCGAAAAAGGAGAGTTTAACGGCATCCAGACGCTGGTCAAATGCCATGCGGTTCAGGGTCTCCACGTCATGCAGCACCGGCGCCAGGACGAACCCCGCGGGGTTCAACGGCCCGTTGACCAAGGCATTGAAGATAAACGTATCATTTGGGCAGGGAGAAAATCCCAGCGTCAGTTGCATTGCGCCTCACTGCGCATCAAAATAGCGCTTGATCTGTTCCACGACATATCCGAGCTGAGCGGCCGTCAACTCCGGGTAAATGGGCAGTGCCAACGTCTCCCGCGCCGCCTGCTCGGCTTCGGGAAAGTCGCCGGTGCTGTACCCCAAATCCTTGAAACAAGCTTGCAGGTGCAGCGGAACGGGGTAATAGATCTCGGTGCCCACTTCTTGCGTGGTGAGAAAGTCGCGCAAGGCATCGCGCTTTCCGGGTACGCGAATGACGAACTGGTTGTAGATGTGACGGCTCTCACGTTCCTCGGGCAATCTGATCCTTTCGGCCAACCCGGCCTCGGTAAACAAACGGCGATAGGTGGCGGCGTTTTCCCGGCGTCCCTGGGTCCAATCGTCCAGATGATCGAGTTTGATAGCCACGATGGCGGCCTGCAGGGCATCGATCCTGAAATTCCCGCCGACAATGTGATGGTGGTATTTGGGCGCCATGCCGTGCATGCGCAGCATACGCAGCCGCTGATCCGAATCTTCAGACCGGGTGGTGACCAGGCCGCCGTCGCCGAAAGCGCCCAGGTTCTTGGAAGGGAAAAAGGAAAAACACCCAAAATGGCCTAGACTACCCGCGCGGCGGCCGTGATATTCGGCGCCGATGGCCTGGGCCGCATCCTCGATGACCGTCCACCCATGCACTTCGGCAATTTTTAAAATCTCATCCATGTCGGCGCACTGGCCATAGAGATGTACCGGAATGATGCCCCGAATGGCCTTACGTTCAGACACGGAGATACGTGCCAACATCTCGGTCAGGCATTTGGGATCAAGGTTGTAAGTCTGCGGATCGATATCCACAAAGAGCGGCTCGGCCCCCACCCGAACAACGGCGC
>JABDRH010000672.1 GCA_013041835.1 Desulfatitalea sp.
TGCGCATGGCGGCGTAACTTTTATGGGAAACTTTAGTTACAGGTATTGAAATGACCGAATTCGGATGCTGAACAGAGGATTTAGCAAAGGGTGAAATTGAGTATCTGCTCGATTGTAGCTTACTCTTTTTATACTAGATTGAGGTTTAGAATGCAATAAACAAATTACCGATATCCAGGTTTATAACATAGTGCCCCCCCCAATGTTGCATAAAAAATAGCCGAAAAGGATCGAGTCGATTGCAGCCCATCCTTTTTACCCTTCGGGAAAGCCGGAGGGCTCCAAATCCTGCATTACCAAGTTTTCGCAGTAGCATATACTCCTGTACTTCCGCCTTGAAGTACTCGCGCATAGCGTTACAAAATGGCTGAGGGGTTTTCCCGGAAGTTTATGTACCGCCTTTATTGTAATTCCATCAGATGTCGGTATGCTTGTGCCACTAATCTTGCCCATTATTTCGCCGTCAGGTGTCAAGGTAGTTGCACCTCACACACTCCGTAGTCAATGGGATGCGTACTCAGTGGTCCAACGGCCCGGAAGGGTTCAAAAAACTGCCCGTCTTGCCGTTTCGAGCTCAGTTCGGCGATCTCATCAGGCCAATACAAGCACGATCGTATGTTTTTACGGCGCATTGGGACATGCCAATCCTTTTTGAGGCTTCCGGGTTAGTTCTTGAATTCACCACATAATAGCTTCACATGCTAATCATATGATTAATTTTATATGAATTTCATTGTTTCGAACTATCGCATTTAAGTATACAATACAGTATGTTATTTATTTTTTTGAATCTTTATATATTCAATATTGACAATTCATTAATGTTATTGTTATTAATCACTTGGTTAGTTCACTGTGAACAGACCATCAACGATACCAAGGGTATTAAACTATAGAAAACGGAGAAACGAGACTAAAATGGTGAAGAAGAACAACAAAGATGTCTTAATTCGCGTGGCCACGAAACTGTTTTCCGAAAACGGATACGCCAATACGTCCATTCGGGACATAGGAAAAGCAGCAAACGTTCATCCATCTCTCATTTACCACCATTTTAAGAACAAGGAAGAGATCGTTTTTACGATCACAGAAGATATTTCGAAATATTTCCTCAGATCCCTCGAAGAAATACAATCAAGCGGAACAGACCCTGTCGAGACGTTAAAGCAGATGATTCTTCGGCATATTGAAATAATGAACAAACATCGAAATGCAACAAAAATCGTACTTGACGATTATGTACTTCGCAAAGTGGCGCCCCAGAAAGAAGTCACTTCTATTATAAGCAAAATTCAATCTCTCTATTTGGAGCAATTAGAAAAGTTAGAGCAACTAAACATGCTCCGGCAAAGCAACTTGCCTCTGAATATGTTCTCGATTCTCGGGGCATTGAATTGGTACCTTAATTCAGGAAAGCAAATTATTTCTATGAATATCGATGCGGAAACAGCGATCAATCATGTTGTCGATAGCCTTTTTTCAGGAATTTTAACCAAATAAAAATGATGAAAACATTTATGTGACGAAGTGAATTTAAAATTGAGAGGAGGTAGATATTAGATAGAAAAAGTTAGGATGAAAAGTGGGAAAGCAAACCGGTCGAACAACTACAAGGAGGCGGATGCTATGTACAAGAGAAAAAGTTATTTTGGAAACTGTACTGCACTGGTACTATTTGTGTTGTGTGCTATCGCATTTCCGGTGCATCCTTCGGACGCGGCTTCAGTCCAGGTATTGAACAGGCCGCTCACCGTTTTCGGATTGTTGTCGCAACATGCACAGTATGGGTGGGAAGATGAGTTCGACACGCATAACGGTATCAACCAGGCACTGTCGACACTGATCATCGAGGGGGACTACAGGCCGACCGATATACTTAAACTATACGGAATGGTTTCTTTGGCAGGTGACCTGGCTTACCTTATCAACAACGATGACAGCAATTGGAAACGCAAGCAATTCGATAAATCCGATGAATTGGCCTTTGATGATGAGTACTGTCAAATCCTGAGGGAAGTTCACTTATCCTATACCCCGGGCAACAGTTTGTTTCGCGTGGGCAAGCAGATCGTGTCATGGGGAGAGATGATCGGATTCACCCTGTTGGATGTAATCAATCCGGCGGATGTCAGGAGGGGTTCAACGGATCTCGAGTTTGAGGTCTTAAAAGTGCCGACCTGGATGGTCATGTACGAGCAGGCGCTCCCGATCAGCACGGACTGGATTTCGAGTATCGGCATACAGTTTGTCTATGACCCGAACGCCGACAGTGACATATATACCCAAGGTGGTGAATACGGCAATGACAAGGCGGGCGTATGGGCGGCACACGCGGAGGCCCCCCCGCCTTATCTCATTTATCCTCCCGGGACATTGATTGGATCAAGAACGCTTGCTCTTGATAAGCCCGAGGAATGGTCGGATGCAAGGACGATTGGGTTCAGGGTGCAAGCCTATCTTGGGCAAGCGGTTACAACCCTCAACTTTTTGTATGGCAGAGATACTTCCCCGTTGATCTATTCAGCCGGGATGTTCAATGTCAGTACCGTAGATGACCAACCGCTTCTGCATTTCAACCAGGCCGGCTTTTTCCCCATTCGAAAGATGGTCGGCGGCATGTTTGCACGGGAACTCTTATTCATGCCGAGGATCGGCGGCATCACCTCCCCGATGTTGCGATTTGAGTGGGCTTACTTTTGGGACAGCCAGTTTGTGCCTATGATCGGGCTCAATCCGAAAACTGAATCGCATGACGATATCAGGGGGGCCCTTTCCCTGGAGTTGGGGGTGCCGATTCGCTGGTTAAATCTTCACCAGATGTTTAAGTTCAACGCTGCCTACTCTCTCAAACATATTACGGATCTTGAGAGTGGTTCAGCCAACACCATAATCGGCACGATGGGGCCGGTTCAAGATTATAACCACACGTCGACATTTTCGGTCAGCACAAACTATTGGGCCTCCCGTATTCTGCCCTCCGTAAACTGGTTCCGCGACTGGACCAATGAAGCCGATACGCTGAATTTCAGGATTTCATATGTGCCGAACTCGACATGGACGTATGCCTTGGGCGCTCGCTATTTCTATTCAAAAGCAGGCGTATTTGATCATAAGAACAACGTCTCTTTCAAGATCCAGTACAAATTTAATTGAGCCAGCGGGAACTTTGAGGCTACGACAGCAGCGAGTGGATATTGATATGAAAAAGTATAAAGGAGAATGTCATGAAAAGTATAAAGATAATTTGTATACATCTATTTATTTTTTGCCTTGCGGCTTTCGCGGCGGCACCGGCTGCCATCAGCGCAGAGAAAGTCGCGATCGATTGGCCGACTTATAACAAGCAGAAAAGCCTTTTTGACGACCCCACGCCGGTGATGAAAACATTCTGGACCAAAGACGTTCTACCTCCAGATATGTATGCCAAATTCGTCTATGACATCCCGACCATGAGGGCAAAATGGGCTGAGCTTGTGGGATTCAAGGCGCCTGATATCGTCGGCAAGATTGCGCCTGAGATCAAACCTGGCAAATACACGCATCAGGATAAGGCAAAATATCAGGGCCTTAAGGAATTGATGATCCCATTGCAATACGAGATGTTCTTCGGGCCCGCGGCAACGCCCTTGGGCGCGGATTTCAGCGAGTTCGAGTTGGTTCCGACCCAGCAGTATTATTGGCGACTTCCCCTTGCGCAAGCAAGTCTACAAAACATGGGCAAGACCAAACAGGATGCGCAGGGGTTCATCATCGCGGAATCCTATAACACCGGAATACCATTCCCGCAGCCCTCCGGTTCTGAAAGATTCAAGGTCATGCAGCTCTTATACAACAATAATTACCGCCCATTGACTTGGGATGCCATGTATTCGCTGAGCATGAACGCGATGTACGATAGAAATTTCAAGGAAAGTTTTGGTGGCCGTTCCATCGCATATGTTCTCCAATTGGCGGGCCGATCAAATGCAGAGCCGAAACCGTTTTATGATGAAAGGGCGAAAAGTCGCAATGAGTTTCAAATGTCGGCGGGTCTTTCCATCAACCCGCGCGACGCATACGGAAACGTTATTTTGGTTTTAATGAAACTAGGGATCGAACCTAATGAAATGTTTATGTATTCGGGTGCGATGAGAAGAATCCGAAAACTGACCGGGACCGATACCCAGGATACGGGTCCCGGATCAAACTCGATCATGGATGATGCCGGTGGGTTCAGACGGCCGTTGTCCCCCACCCTGTTCCCATATGAATACAAACTCGTCGCGGACCGGGAGTACCTCGCCTTTTCATACACAACGGACGGTAAGGAATATATTCAGAGCAGCAACATGGAATTTAAAAACGTGCGAATGGAACGACGACCGATGTATGTCATTGAATTGATACAGCAAGATCCTTCATACGTGTACGGAAAAACTGTAATGTACATGGACAAGGAAACGTTTCAATTGATGTGGATTGAAAATTACGATCAGAAAGGTCGGCTGTTCCGCGGTTTCGGTTTTTATCCATTCTTTGACGCCCCGATGGGGATCATCGGCGGCTTCATGATGGCAAACTGGAACTTTCAAACCCCGCAAACGGGCATCATGCACTCTGCGGTTCCGGTCCCCGCGCCGTGGCTCACCCGTGAGTTTTTCAGCTTCAGTAACCTGGCGAAAATGGGAAAATAGCGACACCAATGAAAGGAAGCGCGACATGATTACAAGAGCGTGGATGATGTTTCATCTTCCGGACATGAATGACTTTCCCTACATGGAAAGGTTTTTCTCGCGATATAATGCCTCGGAAATAATGAAGCGGCCGGTGTCACTCCGGTATTTGGCTTATCGGGTTGCGCCCGTACCCCCCGGGGCCGAGGACTACGGGTACCAAAACTACAGGGTCCACGAAAATTGGGCAAAGATGGAGGACATATCAGGCCTGAAAGGCACGCTTTCCTTCACGCCCCTGGAGAGACATCTGGATTTTGCCGTGGCGATGATCCCTGCCGAGCCCACCGAAGACTTCCTGGGAGCCGGTCTTCGCTACGATGAAAAGACGATTCTTCGTTGGCTCATATTCTACAAGTACCCTGAAGGAGTTTCAGTGGAAGAAGGGGAGAAATGGTTTCTCGATGTCCATGCCAAAGAGGTGATGCAGCAACCCGGACTCATCCGGTACTTCAGTTCCAGCACCCTTTCGATGGCGCCGATGTCTCCTCCCCCGCCCTGGTTCCGTCACTTTTTCACAAACCCCTCGCGCTTGGCGTTTGCCAAGTGGGACCGGGTATCGGAGCAGTGGTATGAAGACGCCAACGGTTGGCGCAAGGCGGTTTTAGAGTCCCCACCAAAGTACACGAAGCCGGATTGGGCCAAGTACGATAAGTACCCGTTCTTTGAGCCCAATGCCGACTTTGTCAGCACATTTATTCTCGAATGGCCTACATATAACCTCTTAAGAGATGTAGAACCAAGAGCTATTTAAACGATAGGAGATAATTCATGAGTCATTCCAAAAGCAACGCAACAAAAGGGTCCTCATCGCAGACGCGAATGCGGATCGTTAAAACGCCTGAAGATGTCGAGGCGTTGTCCCACCTGAACGATGAAGAGAAGGTCATGGCGCGGGAAAACCTGGGGAAGATCCCGGGTGGCGAGGGTTGGAACTTGCTGGGCAACGACCCGAAGCTGCAAGGGGTGTTGCACATGTTTGAGTTGACGGTGCAAGAACTCCTGAAACCGGACCTTCAATTCGTCCCCTTCGGTCCCATGAACATGGCTTGCATCGAAGTCGCAAGGCACATGAAATGCGAATGGCAAGCCGGCGCCCTGAGCGTTTGCACCGCCAGCGCCATCGGGACTCCGATTTCAAAGGAGGATTGTTTCCACTCTCAGATGGGTGTGTTGGATTTCCCGGACTCGAAGCTCTGGACCGACGAGCAGCGCATGACCATCAAGTTCATTCGGGCTTGTCTCAATAATAAAATGACCGATGAACTGTACAGCCAAGCGCACGCGACATGGGGGCAGAAAAAGCTCCTTCGCATCATCGCCTGGATTGGCTTTTGCCACATGTGGGCGATGTTCATAAACGCCGCAAAGGTGAGCTGGCCCAAAATGCATGTAGCCCCCATGCCCAATGCGTCTCTCATGGATGCCTACCATTCGCATACCGCCAAGGTTTGGCAGGACTTGCAGGAAGTGTGGGCTTCCGTCACGCCGTTTTTAAAAGTACTCAAACAAAGCACGTCCGAATTGAGCGTACAGCCGGAGGGGGTCCGGTTTCCGATTATCCGCTCTGCCGCCGATATCGAGACATTGGCGCACCTGAGCGAAGAGGAGAAGGCGTTGGCGCGGGAAAACCTGGACAAGATCCCGGGGGGGGAGGGTTGGTTCCTGCTGGGCAGCGACCCGGAGCTGCAGGGATTTTTACACATCGTGGAGTTATCCATCGCCTTGCTCCTTGCACCGGACTCGCAATTCGTCCCCTTCGGTGGCATGAATGTGGGTTGCATCGAAGTTGCACGACAGATGGGCTGCGAGTGGCAGGCCGGTGTTCTGAACGTGATTACCGCCTCCGCCATAGGAACTTGGGTTTCAGATGAGAATTGCTACCATTCGCAGTTGGGCATGTTGGATTTCCCGGACTCGGCGCTCTGGACAGACGAGCAGCGCGTCACCATCAAGTTTATTCGAGCTTGCCTGGAAAACACGATGACCGATGAATTGTTCGACCAGGCGCGCAAGACATGGGGAGAGCAGAAGCTGCTCCGGCACATCGCCTGGGTTGGCTTTGCGCACATGTGGGCGATGATTATCAACACCGCTAACGTGGGCTGGCACAAGGTCCATCAGTTACCTATCCCCGATGAGTCTTTAAAACAGGGGTACGAATCACATATCGCCAAGATTTTTGAGGACTTGCAGGGGGTATGGGCGGCCGTCACGCCGTTTTTCAAAAAATAACGCTATTTAAGGAGATAATTCATGAGTAACTCTAAAAGTGACGCAACAAAAGGGTCCGCATCGGAGACACGAATGCGGATCGTTAAAACCCCGGAAGATGTCGCGGCATTGTCCCACCTGAGCGAGGAGGAGAAGGCCATGGCCCGGGAAAACCTGGGAAAGATCCCGGGCGGCGAGGGTTGGCATCTGCTGGGCAACGACCCGGAGCTGCAAGGGGTGCTGCACCTGTTTGAGTTGTCGGTGCAAGCGCTTCTGAAGCCGGACCTTCAATTTATTCCCTTCGGTCCCATGAACATCGCTTGCATCGAAGTTGCAAGGCACATGAAATGCGAGTGGCAAGCCGGCGCGCTGAGCGTCAGCACCGCCAGCGCCATAGGGACTTGGCTTTCCAAGGAGGATTGTTTCCACTCTCAGTTGGGCATGTTGGGGTTCCCGGACTCGAAACTCTGGAATGACGAGCAACGTTTGACCATCAAGTTCATTCGGGCGTGTCTCGAGAATAAAATGACCGATGAATTGTACAACCAGGCGCGCGAGACGTGGGGACAACAGAAGTTGCTTCGCATCATCGTCTGGATCGGCTTTTGTCACATGTGGTCAATGCTGATAAACATGGCCAAGGTAACCTGGCCCAAAATGCATGTAGCGCCCCTGCCCAATGAGTCCATGATGTCAGCCTACCATTCTCATACAGCCAAGACGTGGGAGAACTTGCAAGGGGTGTGGGCTTCCGTTGTTCCGTTTTTCAAAGCACTGAGACAAAACATGGACCAACTGAGCGAGCAGCCGGAGGGGATGCGCTTTCCGATTATTTGCACTGCCGCCGACGTGGAGGCATTGTCTCACCTGAGCGAAGAAGAAAAAGCCATGGCGTTGGAAAACCTGGGAAAGATCCCGGGCGGCGAGGGTTGGTTTCTGCTGGGCAACGACCCGGAGCTGCAGGGATTTTTACATCTCATCGAGCTTTCGATCGCCATGCTTCTGGAACCGGACAATCAATTCGTCCCCTTCAGTCCCATGAGCCTGGGTTTAAGCGAAGTCGCAAGGCAGGCGGGCTGTGAGTACACGGCCGGCGCCATGGGTGTATGCACTGCCAGCGCCATAGGGACTTGGGTAGCAGATAAGGATAGTTACCACTCACAGATGGGCATGTTGGATTTCCCGGACTCGGCGCTTTGGACGGACGAGCAGCGCATGACCATCAAGTTTGTTCGGGCTTGTCTCGAAAATAAGATGACCGATGAATTGTTCGATCAGGCGCTAAAGACATGGGGAGAGAAGAAGATCCTTCGACACATCGTCTGGTTAGGCTTTGCTCACATGTGGGCGATGATCATGAACACCGCCAAGTTAAGCTGGCCCAAGATGCATAGCGCGCCTATCCCCCAGAAAGCAATGGTAGACGGCTATTATTCACATATCTCCAAGATCTGGGAGGGATTGCAAGACGTGTGGGCTTCCGTGACGCCGTTTTTCAAACAATAACGTTGTGACGCCACGGCGGGGTCCAGACCGTATTGAGACCCCGCCGCACAGACCCTAAGGCAAGATTTTGATGGAGATGCGTGATTTGAATATTTACTTCCCCAGACCGGACGCCGACGAATTCATTCTGTCTTTGTCTATCTTGTAGCAACACCAAAGACTGGGGACGCCATATGAATAGAAGAGGAACATTGATGATAACCACAACTTTTTATGCCGCGCCGGGTGCTGGAAAACGGCCGCGCACTGTCTCGCGTCGACGAATTTGGCTTTGCAGCGTGAT
>JABDRH010000673.1 GCA_013041835.1 Desulfatitalea sp.
ATCCAGCCCCACGCTGTTGCCGGACTTCATGTCATTATCGAATCTGTCGTCGAAATTATTATCGGCGATATCATCCGCGGTATACACCTCGGACAGGCTTTTGCGTTGTCCGCCCTTAAGCGTTGCCCCGACCCGCAAACCGGTGAGCGGAAGCCCTACGCCCGCCCCCGCCAACAAAGAAATATCCTGCACATAATCCAAGTAGGCCTCAGGGTAGACCGGATTACGAATATCCGCATCGACTTCGGCCTGGACCAGGCCGCCCACCATGGCGCCAACATTTGCCAAGCGGAATCCCACATGGGGGAAAAGGGCGGCACGCACATGTTGATGCTTGCCCACATATTTTCTTAGAAGATCCGTCACCTCGCCGACATTATCCATGTCGGTATCTCCCAAATCGCCGATCAGATCGATACTGTCGCCGGAAACCTCCACCAGTGGATTGAAAATCCCCACATTTAACATGCTAATGGAAGACAAGCCGGCTGGATTGTAAAATAGCGCGTTCTCATCGTCGGCCACGGCGGTAAACGCCCCACCCATGCCCAAAGGGCGAACGCCTCGGAAAAAAGAGGTGTAGGGCCTGGCCTGGCTGTCAGCGGGCCAAGCCGTTAGAATCAGTACGATGGCCAAGATCATTGAAAGCAATGCGGGGGTCCATTTGCTTTTATACGGTTTCACACGCTCCTCCTAAGTTAGTTCAGGCTTTCGATGTATTGTTCCAGTTCGCTCTGAGTCACGGCACCATTACCGTTCTGGTCAATGGCGTCCTGGAATTCCTGAAATTGGTCCGAAATGTCATTTTGATCACTGCCGTTATCCTTGAGCGCGACAACGGCACCGGACATATTGACGATATCCGCGCTGATGGAGACCAGTGCGGCGTCCAGATCGACATCAGCCGGGTCAATGCCATCCAAATCCACATTCTCACCGGGCGCGTAAAGCGCACCGATGCCGGCGTCGGTCAATGTGATGGTATCGACAGCGCGTTCGGCCATGATCAGCTTGGCCAATGTCAAGGACATATGGGTGACGCTCAATAAGCCCATTTGTATGGTTTGGTCGTCATTCAGCACTGTGATGGAGTCCATTTCACTGACGGCCGAGTCGATGAAATCCAGCTTCGCATTGACCTGCGCCAAGGTCAGCCGACCTAAGGCATCACCGAGCACCAGGCCCACCATGTCGATACTGCCCTCTTCGCCCGCATCGTCCACCGCATCGATGACTTCCAGCAGGTTGAAGGTGTCCAACCCGGCCAGGCCGGCAAAGGCATTGCTCAAATATTGCACAAAAAGTGGATCACCCGGATACTCGGTGACAATGGTTTGCAAAAGCGTTAGCGCTTCACTGTAATTGCCGTCGTCGAAAAGCTGCAACACCTGTTCTTGACGAGCCTCTTTGCTATTTTCATCGGCCATGCCTTCGAAAAGGTTGCTGCCGCAACCGACCCACGAAAACATAATAAACAAAGACAGGACCACAAACATCAGCCTTGACGGCTTCAACTGAATCTTCGGCCAAAATTTCATATGCGCTGCTCCTTATATGGTATTTATGTAATGATGATTTACGCCAATATCTTGACAAAACATGTAATTTCGGCGACGCTGCGTGACACCTAGGTTGCGGCAATGATCATTTCAACGGCTTGCTTTCATAGGCTCAACCACTTCACGAAACGCCCACGGGAACACATTCGCCATTCCAAACAAATGCAAACTGTGTGCCACATTTTGGCGCAGAAAAGAAAGAATTCCTTACGTTCACCGTCTGTTTGATCCTCTGAGCGGTATCTTGATTTTGCACTTTCGATACCTGCAAATGCGTATTCCCTTTCGGCCATCTTTTTTATGCAACATTGGGGTTTACAATGGTTGCTGCAAGGAGGCCGGACGGCTGACTTGGCGGGTGTGTATCGTATTTGGATCATCAGGCCAATCCGCTCATTCAAAGAACAGTCATGAAAAACCAAATGCGATTGCCCTGCTTGGGTGCCACAGCACCCTTGTGTTAAGCTGATAACTGAGTTATTAGCACGGTTTTGCTTCAATGGGAACGAATAAGGATGGATCCATGATTACACTGCTCGACTATGGTGCCGGAAACGTGCGCAGCGTTATCAACGCCATTGAAAGTCTTGGGGAGCGCGTAAAGGTGGCAGCCGGCGCCGAGGATATCACCGCTGCCGAAAAATTGGTTTTCCCCGGCGTGGGCGCCTTCGGTAGCATGATGCAAATTTTGGAATCAAAGCGCTATATATCGCCATTGAAACATTTTTTGCTGTCCGGACGGCCCTTTCTGGGCATCTGCCTGGGCATGCACGCCCTGTTTGAAGCCAGTGAAGAGGCCGACGGTGTGCCGGGTCTGGGCGTATTCCAAGGCAGGGTCAAGCGCTTTACCACCGACCTGGCCGTTCCCCACATTGGTTGGAATGGTGTCAAACTGCGCAAAGCATCGCCGTTTTTCAACTCGCTATCGGGCCAAGAAAAATTTTACTTTGTACACAGTTACCATGTGGTGCCGGACGACGAGACCGTAATATTGACTACCACCGACTACGGCCATGAATTCGTCAGTGCTGTGCAAAAAGACCACATCATCGGCACCCAATACCACCCGGAGAAAAGCGGCGACGCAGGATTGCGCCTGCTTAAAAACTTTCTTGCGGGATCACCTTTGCCTGCCGTTCAAGTACAGCGAAACAGCGGCACCCGGCTGGCCAAACGCATCATCGCCTGCCTGGACGTGCGCGCCGACGACCGGAACGACCTGGTGGTAACCAAGGGAGATCAGTACGATGTGCGCGAGGGGGGGCAGGTGCGCAATTTGGGAAAGCCCGTGACCCTGGCAAGGCGATATTACGAAGAGGGCGCCGATGAGATCACCTTTCTCAACATCACCGGTTTCCGCGACTTTCCTTTGAAAGACCTGCCTATGCTCGAGGTGCTCAGACAGACGTCGCGGCACGTGTTTGTGCCGCTGACCATCGGCGGCGGCATCCGCGATTACACCGATGCCAATGGCCGCACCTACAGCGCCCTGACCGTTGCCGAGGCGTATTTCCGTTCCGGAGCCGATAAGATCTCCATCGGCAGTGACGCGGTAAAGGTAGTGGAGGATTATCTGAAGACAGGCGCCGCCACGGGTACGAGCGCCATCGAAGAGATCTCCCGCGTTTATGGCAGCCAGGCGGTGGTCATCTCCATCGATCCGCGCCGGGTCTATGTCGATTCACCCGACGATGTGCCCCATCAAGTGATGCCCACCATGCTGCCCGGACCCAACGGAGAATCCTATTGCTGGTACCAGTGCACTGTGAAGGGCGGCCGCGAAGGGCGACCGGTGGATGCCATCACCCTGGCCCAGGTGTGCCAACAGCTAGGGGCCGGAGAGATCCTGCTCAACTGTATCGACCGGGACGGCACCAAATCGGGTTTTGACCTGGAGTTGATCCGGGAAGTCAAACAGGCGGTGACCATACCCGTAATCGCTTCCAGTGGTGCGGGCAGTGTCGACCACTTCCTGGAAGTATTCACCCGTACCGCGGCCGAGGCAGCACTGGCGGCCGGCATCTTTCACCGCCAGGAAGTGCCTATTCAAGCAGTCAAATCCCATCTGACTGGCAAAGTGGAAATCAGGGTGTAAGGCGGTTTCTGTTAAAGAATAACCCTCTTGCCTGTCTTTTTTCCCGTCTTGTGCGTTGTGTCAAAGGCCGAATACAGACCGTATGCGTCCTTTTGACACCCCCTATAGTTGCCGGTTTTCCAACAAGCTGTAATAGGTATCGCGATTGAAAATGATATGATCAAGCAGTTTGATGCCCAACGTTTCGCCGGCCGCCTTTAGCTGACGGGTGACGGCCAAATCGTCTTGGCTGGGCAGCAAATTCCCCGAAGGATGGTTATGGGCAACGATCACCGCCGAAGCTCGGTCGGTGATCGGATCGGCGT
>JABDRH010000674.1 GCA_013041835.1 Desulfatitalea sp.
ATCAGGGCAAGCACGACGCCCAGGGCACAAAACAGCCCCCCACCGGACAGGTCTCCCATGTAACTCAGGGGCGGCACCGGCTGGCCGCCATGGTTGGGAAGTATCGAAAGGGCACCGGACAAGGCCAGATAATTCATGTCATGCCCGGCCTTATGCGTATAGGGGCCGGTCTGTCCCCACCCTGTCAAGCGGGCGTAGATCAGCCGTGGATTGACCTTGCACGATGCCTCGGGGCCGATTCCCAAAGACTCCATCACACCGGGACGATACGAATCCAACACCACGTCGCCGGCATGAATCAAGCGTTTCACGACATCGATGCCTTCCGAGGATTTCAAATCCACGCGAATGGATCTCTTTCCTCTGTCGAAAGGATAGCCCATGGCAGTAAAGTGATGGTCCGCTTTATCGGAAGAGACGCGATCCACAACCACCACATCCGCTCCGAAGTCCGCCAGCAGCATCGCACTGTAAGGGACCGCAAACACGCCTGCCATTTCAACGACTTTGATGCCTTCCAAAGGACGCATGATACCTCCATTTTATTTGCAATATTGGGTGTACAGGCAAAAAGCAAGTTGCGTGCCTTTTTGCACAAAATGATGATGAACATCTAAAAACTTATGGTTTCCTCGGAACAAATTGTATATCCCATTGACATATCCCTTGCGGGTTCTATAATACCCCTAAACTGACAAACCTAATGGAGGATGGAAAATGGCCTCTGTAAAAACTAGAATTTTCAAGAGTAACCGGAGCCAAGCCGTCCGTTTGCCCATTGAAGTCGCCTTTCCGGAATCCGTGAAGAATGTTGAAATTACCGCGATTGGCAACAAACGTATGATTTTTCCGGCTGGGCAATCCTGGGAAGAATGGTTCGCTGCACCGGGCGTATCCAGTGACTTTATGACAGAGCGAAAGCAGCCGGAAGATCAACGCCGGGAGTCTTTGTAATGCTCAAGTACCTCCTGGACACCAATATTGTCATTTATACCATGAGAAACCGTCCACAGCCGGTTAAATACCGGTTTCAGAAGCATGACGGGCAAATGGCGATTTCAGCCGTGACATTGGGTGAACTGGTGTTTGGTGCGGAACATTCGCAACAGGTGGAACGTAACCTGGCGGACATCGAGGCCATGACCGCCCGGCTCGAGGTCCTGTATTTTGACAACAAAGCCGCCTATCATTTTGGACAGATACGGTCGGTGCTGTATCGAACGGGTCAGCCCATTGGACCTTATGATATGATGATTGCCGCCCACGCCAGATCCGCAGGCCTGATACTGGTAACAAACAATGTCAAGGAATTTGAGCGGGTGCCGGGTATCCTGATAGAAGATTGGAGCATGGAATAATCCGCGAGCCCTAACAAGGCGACGGGAATAGATCGCGTAGACAAGTGAGCGTATGGCGAACAGCTGATGCAGAACCTCGAAGATCCATTATGTCGTAGAGGCGGATATCCGAAAATGCAGTCGGTTCGCACGGTCCGACACGCGCAGTAAAGGGCAAAAGCCGAAGGAGTTTACCTTTCTTGGATTCACCCACTATTTCGGCAAGACGCGTAACGGGTACTTTAAGCTTAAAAGGCGCACGAGGCGAAAGAAGATTGGGCTCAGCCTGAACAACTTTACTCACTGAGCTCGCAGTAGCAGGAGCCAATTGAGCAAGGCGCAGCCGAAAGCCATGGCTTAAAACTTGGGGCACCGCCTGGAAACAGGCGGCAACAGCGAAAGAACTACAAAGCCTAAAGCCAAGGAAATACCACGGTCTACTCGACACTCATGAAATATGTTTGATGCGTCAAGGGCAGACTTGACCCTGACCTACTTTGACCCTGACCTACTTTCTGACCTACTTAAATGGTGATGCCGAACAAAGGTTTGTAGCCAACTGAGCCAAGGGCAGATCTGCCCCCTTTTCCGCGAGCTAATTATATCCTAAGCCCCCTCCTGAAACGGCTCAAGGCCATCTAACGATTTCCGAGCTTCTTCAACCACTGTCATTTCAGGATGTTTGGATAAATCTGATAAAATATTTTTACTTTCAATAGTATTTATATAGCCAAGCGCTTCAGCTATATTATGCGCGGGGTCAGGAGTTTGCCTCTTAAAAGCAAGAAATGATGTAATTAATTCCCACCGCTTGACATGGTTCCACTTAGCCAAAATGGGCAGCAGCTGACTGGCAAGATATTCCTTATTAAGATCCAACGCTCTTTCCAATGCCTTGTAGATGTCGGATAATAAATCTGAACAATTAATATCAAGCAAGCATAATTTGAGAGATCCTTCAAAGTCACATGGGCCATACAATCTCAATATTTTTTTGATCAAATTCAAAACATATTCAGATGGGTTTTCATCATCATCAATCGAGAGGTATAAAGCCCAGGCAATTTCATCATAAACATTGTCATATCCGTATAATCGATGAGGCGAGACTTCCATGGTCATATGGATTTTGTTATCAATAAAACCATCAATAGTTTTGAGCCCCTCTTCATCGTTCCATGCTGCCAGAATTAAAGCAGCTTGATATGCCACATACAAGTCTTTACCATTCAAAAGCTCTCGCAACAAACTCACTCTTTTGGTGGGAATCGGTTCCAGTAGCTGAACTTCATCCAAACCTATAACATCCCCATCTTCATCCTCATAAAGCAAATGCTTGATTTCTTTTTCAGTTATCATTTTTCCACACTTCAATTAAAAATTAGTAGAGGCAGAGGCAAAATTGTTAATCAGACGTAATTTTAATATATTTTTTCAGCACCTTACCTTTTATTAAAATTTCCTTATCTCTTTGTGTATTTTTTAAATCCATCTTACGTCTTTCAAGCAATTTAGAATTTTTCTTTGATGGATTATTGTCATATTTTGTTTGAGCTTGGTCGATTTTTTTCTGGAGCTTGTCACCAATTTTATCTTGCTCAATTATTTCTACATCTTTTAGTTTTCCACTATCAATATCTTTTTGCAGCCTTTCTGAATCAACAGTTATTTTCTTGTTACCGTACGATTTGGGAGTATTGGGATCAGCAGAAAAGGAAGTGTATGGGCTATCACTTTTTGCAGGTTCCGCACCACGTATATGCTGCTCAACAGTTGCTTTTCCTTCAGGACTTGCAGGAACAAGGTCACCATTTTTATCGACATGAGACTTTTGACCGCTTCGCCCCTTAGAGTCATACGGATTATTATCTCTTCTAATAATTTCTTTTGAACTTGGTGTCTTCTTTGGGCCGCCCAAATCATCACCCCCACCATACCCCTTTTTCCCAGAATCGTCAATCACACCAGGCTTCTTCGCGGGCGCCCCCGGCTCCGGCATCCCCTTGGCCTTCTTCGCCGTGGGCATCGGCCTGCCGCCGCCGCCAACAGCGTCAAGATCGCGTTTAGGCAGCCTGGAAGGACGCGGCCCTGTCTTTTTGAGGATGGACAGGATGTGCCGCACCTGTTCGCCTGCCTTGACAAGACGCTTGGATTTCAAGGCGATTTTGGCGGTCGCGCCGGTGCCGACGGTGACAAGGGCCAGGATGATCGTGACGGCCACGTCGGACAGGGCCTCGGCGGCCATTTCGGTGCGCTCCAAAGGGTGGGTGGCCTGCCAGTAGCGGGCGGCAAAATCGTAGAGGATTTCGGTAAGTTCCGGCTCGCCGAACAGGACCTGCAGCATGGCCTTGTATTCCATGGCCTTGCCGTAGGTTTGGGACACAGGGGCGACCAGCCGGTCGATCTCCTGGCCGATGGGGGTCATTTCGCCTTGATGTATGGCCTGGGCGAGCACCGGGGCCGCCTGGCGCGGGTAGTTGACCGCGCGCCACAGGGTTTTGAGGTACCCTGCGTAAAAGCCGGGAAATCCCTTGATCAGGCCGATAAGATCGCCCACGGCGCCGTTCCACACGCCGCCGGCCGACTTTTGGCCGTAGGCCGCGGCTTTTTCGGCGTCGCTCATCTTTGCCAGGCGTGCTTCGTGGGCGTCGTAATTTTGCCGCTGTTCGGCGACCAGGTCGTCCAGCGTGGCCTTGAGCCGCTGCAAAAGATCGTCCAGGTCCGGCGCGGGGGCAAGGCGCAGGGGCAGCACGGGGCCGATGCCCATGGGGGCGGTCTCCACGGCCAGGCCGAAGCGCGGTTCGATGACGATTTTAAACGTCTGCAGCACCAGTTGGCGGGCCACGGCCGTGACCACCTGGTGGTCGTCCAGCCGGTGGACCGGGTGCCGGTCAAAGGATTTATGGGCCAGAAAGCTTCGCAGGCGGCGAAGCGAGGCGCCCGGGTCGTGTCTGACGCACCGCAGCAGCCACGCTTGGGCTTCCCGCCTGGAAAAGAAAGTCACGCACGGCGCGTCCAGGATATCCTGGCGGCACCAATGGTGGTCCTGGACATAAAATTCGCAAAATCCGTCGTTCAGCCAGAGGGCGTGATGAAGAAAATATTTTCCGTATCGGCTCATGGTGCTTGCCGCCGTCCTGATGTTATGCAGATTAGTTGTTGATGATCACCTTGGCGCCGTTGATCCGGACGGTGCCGCTGGCGTCGATGGTGATGTCGCCGTCGACACTGAGGGTGTATCCGCCGCTGACCTTGTGAAAAAAATCGGCCGAGTTGAGGTGCTTTTCATCGGACTTGACCGAGACTTCACGGCCGCCTTTTTGCACCTGGTGGCGCTCGTCGCCCTCGCTTACGATGATGGCCCGGTTGTTTTTCACCTGGGTCGTCTGGTCGTTTTTCACTTCGATGGACCGGTCGTTCTCGACGACCTCGTTGCGGTCCTTGGCAGCATGGGTGTAAAACTCCTCCGAGTCCTTGAGGTCCTCGAAACGGATTTCGTTGTGGTTGTCGTCGCCGTTTTTGGTGGAGCGGGTCTTTAGCGTGCTTTTGGTTTTTTCGGCGGGCAGAGTGTAGGGCGGCCTGTTGTGCCCGTGGTAAAGTCCGCCGGTTATCACGGGCCGGTCCGGGTTGCCGTCCAGAAAACTGACGATGACCTCATGGCCCACGCGCGGCACGTGCACGGCGCCGTATCCGGAGCCGGCCCAGCCTTGGGAGACCCGTATCCAGCAGGACATGTCGCCATCGCCTTTTTGATCGGTGCGCCGGTCCCAGTGAAATTTCACTTTCACCCGGCCGTATTCATCGGTGTGGATCTCCTCGGCCTTGGGGCCGGTGACGATGGCCGTCTGGGTGCCGGTGATCACCGGTTTTGGAGTCTTGCGCTCGGGCCGGTAGGCGATCGTTCCTGGGGTGCACTCAAAGACATTGAAATAGCGGTCGCCCTCGGTCTCGCCGGAGACAAAATGCTGCCGGGCCTCGTGGTGCACCTTGACCAGCAGATACGCCTTGCCGTTCATCTCCTTGACGGGATATTGGTCGAGATCGAATTTAAAACCCGGCGTCAGCGCCCGGTGGTTTGCGCTGCCGCGCAGGGTCAAAAAGCGGGCGTCGATGGCCTCCATGCGCAGCCGGGCCAGATTCTGGCCCTGGTCCATGGTTTTTTCATAGCCACCGGGATACTCGTATTTTTCGCCCTGAACATTGAAGTCGGCATTTGCCGAGAGCCCCTCCACGGTCATATCATT
>JABDRH010000681.1 GCA_013041835.1 Desulfatitalea sp.
ATCCACCAGCTACTTTGAGTTTACCGATGTGGTACGCGCCTTTATATCACCACGGCATGGCCTGAATATTCAAGCACTCATCGGCCATTCGTTTGGCGCCGCCGCCGTGATCAACGCCCTGGACAAGGAAAAGCTGCCGCTAAAAGCCGTGTGCATATCACCGATACTGCGCCTGCGCGAATTGCTGGAGCGTACCTTTGAAAGATTCGGCGTGAATGCAAAAATACAAAAGGCCGTTATCGCCGATTTACAGATCCGCTTCGGTTACAATCTGGCGAAAGACAATCCGCCCCGCCTGATCGGTGGGCTGAACGCCCCCTTGCTGATTATTCACGACGACCATGATCGCATCGCATCCTACAACGACGTCCGGCAGCAAGTCGGCAGGCATCCTCACATTGCCTTGCACACCACCAGCGGCCTGGGGCACCGCCGCATTTTGTCAGATGAAAACGTCATCCAGGCCGCGCTGGCGCATATCGGTCGGTCGGGGAACCCAAACCGTGTTCCTGAAAAAAAAAGAAACCACATGAATCAACAAAACGCCATCATCGACCAATATCAATCCGCCGACGATGAGCAGCGCCTGGGGCTCTATTTGATCCACCGGGAATTGCGCGACGCTTTCATTGAAATCGATCTGGCCGGGCCTACCGCGGCCTTGGCGCACAAACCTGCCGGTACCGACAAATGCAGGAGGCGCAAGTATCGATGCTTTCCGGGGGAGCTGAAACATAGCCGAACATAATCACCATACGGGCTTGGTTCCAACATAGCCCACCGACTTGATTCGAAAGCTGCAAGACGCCCGTATGTGATATTATATCAATGGGATGCTTCAAATCATAGATTGGCTAATGCCAAGAGTGGGCGAACTTAGAACCAAGCCCCACCATACATATAAAAGCTATAATTTCATTGAAAATGCCATGCATATTTGTTACCATGATCTTGTCCGCTTGATGCACTGATCTGGGCTGCAAATCTTTCAGGCAGGTTGCCAAAAAGCTGCTGGATGTGGAAGCCTTTGAAATATTGGCAACCAATAGCCGGTTGACATCGTCCTTCCAAATCATCTGCCATTCAATTCCTATCGACACCGAAGTCAGAATAGCATTTTAGCCTTGCGAGGTTGATTCACACTCGCTTCACTGTCAACCGTGATTTGAGTCTGCCGAAGGCGAAAAACAAGAAATCGCAGATCCGGAGCACAATGAAAACGGGAACGACTGACTCGGATGAGAAGGCAGTTGAACTTGTGCTCCAAAAAGCTTTCAAAGCGACACGTACGAGGTCCGCACCATGGAATTTTCAAAGGTTTGGATCGCGATCTTGTGTATCGTTCTAAGTGGACCGGTCTTGACATCGGATTCGGCGCGGGCCGAGGAAACAAAGCGCTCATGGGTCGGCAAGATCGCCTCCCTTCAGGGTCAGGCCTTTGTCAAACGCAACGGCGCCGTCGATTGGCAGCCGACGTTTCTCAACGATACCCTGAATCCCGGCGATATCCTGCGTGTGGGACCCGACAGCCGCGCGGCGCTGGTGTTGAGCAATGCGTCGGTGCTGCGGGTCGATCAATACACCACCCTTGTCTTTCATGGTGTTGAGACCAAAAAACGATTCCTGATGGAACTGCTCCAAGGCGCCATCTATCTGTTCAGCCGCAAAGCGCGCAGCCTGAAAGTGGCAACGCCCTTCGTCAACGGGGTCGTGCAAGGCACCGAGTTCTATGTACGTGTCGATGATGACAAGGCGAACATCATTTTGTTCGAGGGTTCGGTTCTGGCCCAAAATCCATATGGCGAAGTGATTCTGACCAGAGATCAGGCCGTGGTGGCCGCGGCAGGTCAGGCGCCCCGGCTGCAAACCGTTGTCCGCCCGACAGATGCGGTCCAGTGGTTGCTTTACTATCCGCCTATCATCGCTTACAAGGCGGAAAATTTTCCCGTGCAGGACCCAGCGGATTGGAGGACCAAACTCCACCGATCGATCCGCGCCTGGAACCAGGGCGATACGGAGCAAGCCTTTACCGCCCTCCAGGGGGTGGAAGAAGCCATCGATGACCCGCGCTTTTATGCTTATCGCGCGGGCCTGCACCTTTGCGTCGGCCGTACTCACAAAGCAAAACAGGATATCGACAAGGCGCTTGGCCTGGACCCGACAGACAGCGCCGCCCTGGCGCTGCGCGCGGTCATGGGGGTCGTGCAAAACCGCAAAACAGACGCCCTGAAGGATGCCCAGGCCGCGGTAAAAAGCGATCCACAATCGGCTGCTGCAAGAACGGCCCTTTCATATGCCTTGCAGAGCCGCTTTGACATCGACGCGGCCCTGGCGCAGATGCAAAGCGCCGTGGCGGCCGAACCTGACAACGGTCTGGCCTGGGCGCGGCTGGCCGAGCTATACCTTGCGAACGGCGATCTGGACCGGGCCCTGGCGGCGGCCCGCAAGGCGGCGGCCCTTTGCCCAAGCCTGGCCCATGTCCAGACCGTGCTCGGGTATGCATACTTGACCCAAATCAAAATTCCCGAAGCCCGGAAAGCCTTCGAAAAAGCCATCACCCTGGACTCGGCCGCGCCCCTGCCGCGCCTTGGGTTGGGGCTGGCGCAAATCCGCGGCGGAGACTTGCACACCGGCCGCGCGGAGATTGAAATCGCAGTGGGACTGGACCCGCGCAATGCCCTGTTGCGCAGCTACCTGGGCAAGGCCTACTTTGACGAAAAACGTGAAGAACTCGACACACGCCAGTTTGAAATGGCCAAGCAACTGGACCCCAATGATCCCACGCCCTGGTTCTACGACGCCATCCGCAAACAAACCCATAATCGACCCGGCGAGGCTTTGCAGGATATGCAAAAAGCCATTGAACTCAACGATTACCGGGCCGTCTACCGATCCCGGTTGCTGCTGGATGAAGACCTTGCGTCGCGAAGCGCCGGTCTGGGCCGCATATACAACGACCTGTCCTTCGAGGAACTGGCCCTGCGCCAAGGCTGGAAATCTCTTGAAACCGACCCGGCCAACCACTCCGCCCACCGGCTCCTGGCGGACATGTATGCCTCCCGGCCGCGGCATGAAATCGCGCGGGTCAGCGAACTGCTCCAAGCCCAGCTCCTGCAGCCTTTGAATTTGACCCCGGTGCAACCTCAACTGGCCGAGACCCACCCGTTGCTTCTGACGGGCAGTGGGCCGGCCGGCCTCGGGATGAATGAGTTCAGTCCCCTTTTTGTCACCGACCGCATCTCCGTGCAGGCAACCGGTGAAATGGCTGAACAATCGACTTGGGGCGACGAGCTGACCCTCTCCGGACTGCAGCGCTGGTTCTCTTTCAGCTTGGGTCAGTCTCACTACCAAAGCGACGGTTTCCGCGAAAACAACGATCTGGACAGCGATATTTACAACGCCTTTGTTCAGGCGGCCGTATCCCCCAAGTTAGGGTTGCAGGCGGAGTATCGTTACAAAGCGTCGGATTACGGAGATCTGAGGCTTCGGCTTAACCCAACGCCCCTTCCAAATCGACGTCACAGAGAAAAACAAACCTCCCTGCGCTTGGGACTCAACTACACCCCCACATCCCATCACCATCTCTTATGCTCCTTGATTATGAACAAAATTGATTCTCAATTCAACGACATGTACGGATTTGTTGACTTTTACAAATCCACAGCACCGGAAGCGAAGAGTGGAGAAATTCAGTATATTTGGCGAGGCAAGCGACAAAACATAATCGTTGGTGCCGGTCATCTGGAAAAAGATTGGACGAGGGATATCACACTAATACCAATCCTACCCATACCTTTAGAATCACCCCCTCCGACCCCCATTTCGAGAAAACACAGCAATACCTATCTGTATTATCATTTTAATATCAACCCTATCTTTGCATTTACCTTAGCGGGTGCATACGATCATTTTGACCAACGTGGCGAACGCCCTGTGGAAGAACAGCGACTCAGCCCCAAGGCCGGAGTTGTGTGGATACCCAATCCCGCAGTCACATTGCGGGCGGCTTGGTTTAAAGCGATCAAAAGGCCGTTTGTCGCCAACCAGACTCTGGAACCGACCCAAATTGCAGGTTTCAACCAATTTTTTGACGACATCGATGGGGCACGGTCCGAGAGTTACGGCGCCGGCATCGATGTCAAGATGACCAATTCCATCCAGGGCGGCCTGGAGCATATGCGGCGAGTTCTTGAATCTCCCGGCACGGACGATTCAGCCATGAACACGGTTTACCTCGATGCGGATGAAGGGTTGGAC
>JABDRH010000377.1 GCA_013041835.1 Desulfatitalea sp.
GGCCCAAGGGGGTCCGCCACCGCCACGAGAACTTTGGCCATGCGTCCCCCGGAGGTAAGATCACCCAACAATCGTACGACCCGGCCCTGCACTTCGTGGCCCGCGCCATATTGCACCACGGCCGATGATCCGCGTTGACCGCCGTGCGCGGGAATCGTCATCCAGTCCAGCCGCTCCACCGGCAGGGTGGCCTGCACCCAATACACATCGGTACCCACCAACTCCGCCAGGGGTTCCTGGGGCGACACTTGAGAACCCACGGCCACCGTACGGGAACGTACCAACGCATTGAAAGGGGCCTGAATACGGGTCCGGGCCATGTCAAGCTGAGCCTTGGCCAAAGCCGCCTCGGCCGCGGTCACATCGGCACGCGCTTTTTCCAGGTGAGGTTTGCGCAGTGCCAGATCAGCGTCTGATTCCTCCTCAACGCCATTGTTCAGCAACGCCCATTCCCTTTTGGCCACCTGCTGCCGCCCTTGCTCCAAAGCCAGGGCGTAGCCGGCATTGACCAAATCGCTTTTACGCTGGACCAGGGCCAGGCGATAGTCGGCGTCGTCCAATTGAATAAGCAGGTCCCCTTCGGTCACGAATCCGCCTTCAGTGAATTCCGGGTGAAGTGCTTTCACCTGCCCGGCCACACGTGCTTTGAGACTGACGGTGCGCGCCGGCATGACCGTTCCCATGGCCGTCACGGTGACCTGGCGGGGTTGCGGTTCAAGGGTTTGCACCTCCACCAGCGGCACCCATTTGGTCGGGGGCCGCTTGGCGGTGCGCGGTGCGGAAATCACCAGAACAATCCCAACCACCGCGCCCAACGCGACGATGGCCAACGCCACGAAGATGCGCAGAACGCGCCGGCGCCCTGCCACCTGGACAGTCTTCGGATCGGTGTGAAATGAGAATTCAGTCATCTCGCTCATGTTGATTCATTCCAATTGAGGTTCCATTACCGCTTTTCGGATCAGGCATTTCCAGGGTTGCTGGCCAATTGCCCCCCAACGCACGATGCAAGCCGACGCGAATGGTGAGCAGCTCGGCTTGCTTACGGATCAGGTCTCGTTCCAAGCTTTGCACCGAAAGCAGTTGCGTCAACACGGGCAGGTAGTCGGTGAGGCCGTTGCGATACCGTACGCCGGCCTCTTCCAAGGCCTTGCGGGCCGTATCGGTCACTTGGCGAACGCCTTGGAGGTGCTCACGCTGCTTGGCTTCCCTGACCAGGGCGTCTTCCACTTCTTTCACGGCATTGAGCACGGTGTCATAGTAGGCCGCCAGCCGTTCGTCCGATACCGCCCGCGTACGGTCCACTTCGGAGCGTAGCCGTCCCCCGTCCAGAAGGGGTGCGGTCAGGTTCGCGGCCAAACTGACCAGCCAATTGTCGAACAGGGCGTTCAGTTCTCCTTCGCCGTAACCGCCGCGCGCCGTAAGCCGCAGGGCGGGTAGACGGTTGGCGCGCGCCTGGGCGATCTGCCAATCGGCGGCCGCCAATCGCATCCCTGCCGCCTGGATATCAGGACGGGCCGACAGCAAGTCGGCCGGCAGCCCCACGGCCGGTAATGGCGCAGGCGCGGGCAGGGAATCGCGGGAAACGGCCACCTCGGCCAACGGCGGCCGTCCCAACAACACGGCCAGTTGGTGAAGCAAAAGCTGCTCTTGCTGCTCGACCAGTGGCATCCCTGCCATCACCTCATCCACCAGTTGTTTTTGCTGGTAGACATCCAGGGCGGAGGCCAAGCCGTTGCGAAACCGAAGTTTTACCAAATCGAGCAAGGTGCGGTTGATGCGCAACTGCTCCTGCAGCAGTTTTTTCTGCATTCTCTGGGAGATGATACCGATCCAGCGCTCGACCACTTCCGCCGAGATGGTGATGGCGGCGGTGTACAGGTCCTGACGTGTCGCCGCCGCCGTTAAATGGGCTGAACGATACCGGGACGCCACCCGACCCCACAGATCAATTTCATAGGTACTGAGCAGGCTGACCGTGGCGCTGTCCAGATCCCGTTCAAGGCCGTCTCCAGCACGCTGCCGTCCTCGCAGATAGTCTGCGCCGCCGGTCAGATCGGGGTATCTGTCCGCACCGGATTGCACAGCCAGCGAACTTGCCTGCCGCAAACGCGCCCAGGCCGCCTCCAGTGTCAAATTGTGCGCCAGGGCGGCTTCCAATATGCCGTTCAATTCCGTATCGTCAAAAGTGGTCCACCAACGGTCCGTCGCCGGAGAAGAGGTATCATAAAGGGAAAATTGCTCCGGCACACGCCGAGTCAGGTCTCTTGTGTCTGGCCGGAAAGGCTGGCAGCCGGCTGCAATCACCGCCGCAACCAGGAAAATCAAGCCCGCTCGCCAGGCAGGCGGCAGGCAAATCCCGCATCGCAGACGACGGGCTCGGATATTGCAAGTCAGGTTCATGTGATTTAGGTTCAATGACGCACCGCTTGGCGTATCGCTTCTGCCGATCCCATCGGAATTGCGACGCAAACCAACGATTCTATAAGTTATTCTCCGATGATTTTAACCAACACACGCTTTTTGCGGCGCCCATCGAACTCACCATAGAATATCTGTTCCCAGGTGCCGAAATCAAGCTTGCCCTCGGTGACGGCGACAACCGCCTCGCGGCCCATGATCTGGCGTTTCATATGGGCATCGGCATTGTCCTCACCCACATTGTGCTGATACTGGGACACCGGCGCATGGGGGGCCAGTTGCTCCAACCAGTGTTCATAGTCGTGGTGAAGGCCGTGTTCATCGTCGTTGATGAAGACACTGGCGGTGATGTGCATGGCGTTGACCAAGACCAAGCCTTCCTTGACCTTGCTTTCTTGCAAACATGCTTCCACCTGGGGTGTAATATTGATAAATGCGCGCCGTGTGGGCACATTGAACCAAAGCTCCTTGCGGTAACTTCTCATTCGCCTGCCTCCCTCGGTGTGATGACAAAGTTGAATCGTGATTATCCACTATAGCGTCTTAATCAACTGGTTGGCCGCCACCAACAACGGGTCCCAAGTGGGGCCGAAGGGCGGTGCGTAGGCCATGTCCGCCTGGCTGAACTGCTCGACACCCATGCCGGCATGCAGGGCCACGGCCGGCGCATTGATGCGGTGCGCCGCGCCGTCCCGCCCCACCAACTGCGCTCCCAGCAGCCGGCCGCTGAGCCGGTCGCCCACCAGGTGGACATGGATAGGCGCCGAGCCGGGATGGGCATGCGCCCGGGAACGCGCCTTGATGGTCACGTGGACCGGCTCGAAACCGGCACGGGTCGCCTCGCCGTGTGTCAGGCCCGTGCGGGCCACTTCCAGTCCAAACACCTTGAACACGCCGGTGCCGGCCACACCGTCAATGGTCACCGCCCTGCCGCTCAAATGATCGGCTGCAGCCCAACCGGCGCGGTTGGCACGCAAGGCCAGGGGAATCCAGGCCCGTTCGCCGGTGACCACGTGAAAGGCATCGGCGCAATCACCGGCGGCATAGACCCCTTCCACCGAAGTACGCATTTGCCGGTCCACGGCAATGGCGCCGGCCGGACCCAACGCGATTTTGGCTTTGGCGGCAAGGGCGTTGTTGGGCTTGACGCCCACCGCCACAATGACCAGATCGGCCGTGAAGGTTTCGCCGCTTTGCGCCATGACCACCAGCCGATCATCGTTGATGGTCAGTCGGTCAACGGAAACCCCGGTATGTAGCCCCACCTGGTTGCCCTCGAGCTCTTGGCGAACGGCCTCGGCCAGTTCGTCGGCCAGCCATGGCAGCAGGTTTGGCCTGGGCTTGACCATGTTCACGGCAACCCCCCGCAAGCACAGGGCTTCAGCCATTTCCATGGCGATATATCCCATGCCGATGATCACGGCCTGCCGGACCGGCTGGGTATCGAGCCGGTTTTTGATGGCCCTGGCATCGTCCAGGGTTTTCACCGTCATGACGCCGGGCAAATCGAATCCGGGATGCTCGATCCGGATCGGGTCCGCACCGGTGGCGATCAACAACCGGTCATAGGGCAGTTCGAAGGGATTGCCGTCGCCGTCGCGTCCGTGCACCATCGATGCGGCCGTATCGATGGCAGTGGCTTCATGGTTCAACCGCACGTCGATGCCGGCCTTTTCCCGGAAGGCATCCGCTGTCCGCACCACCAAATCGTCGACCACCCGCCGGGGGTCGGAAATGTTGTACGGAATGCCTCAGGCGCTGTAGGAAACGGTCTGCGACCGCTCCAACACCGTGATCTGTATGTCGCGCCGGTTTCGCCTGGCGCGACTGGCGGCGCTCATGCCGGCGGCATCCCCGCCGATGATGACCAGTTGCATGCATTTATCCTCTCTGAAATTTGTTTCGCTTTGATTCGGCAATTTGAACGATAGCGCTTCCGGTTCAAAACCAAGAGCAGGTGTGATAAAAGGTGGACCGGCAGCCGGAAGGCGCTGTTATCATCTGAAATGAGAAATATCGACACAATTGGCATCCGTTGTATTATGGGATCACGCGTACCATCCTTACACCAAAAACTCAAGGCGATCGACCGGAAACTGCCTGAGGCCCTTCTCATGGACCGCATGGCGGCACACCGGGAAATCGGCCGCTTGCGCCGTCTGATGACCCGCAAAACGCCGGAGGATATGCAAACGCGCATTGCACGGCTGGAGCGTCAGGTGGCACATTCCCTGGCTTTGCGTCAGGCACGCCGTGACCACCGCCCCCATTTGCACTTCGATCCCGACCTGCCCGTCTGTGAGCGCAAGGACGATCTGCTGGCCGCCATCCGTGCCCACCAGGTGCTGATCGTCGCCGGTGAGACCGGGT
>JABDRH010000381.1 GCA_013041835.1 Desulfatitalea sp.
CTTTGGGCGGATTGCTGACTTCAAAATGATCCATCATTGCCATGGTGACGCTGAGTCCGGAGCCCGTGGCGACAATGTCGATGGGATCGTCAATGACAAAGATGCGTTCGAACGCCGTCAGCCCGAATTCAATAATGGCGCCGTGGGCCAATTTCATGCCGACGCTTCCAAACGCGCTGGTTATATACTTCAACATCGACCCGTCCGCGGATGCACGGGCGCCGACACAGTACATTTTAAGATTCATGGTGCGTCATCCTCCTTGGTTATCTATAGCCTGCAATTACGCTCGAGGTTCCAACCCGTTACCATCTGTCCGGCCGCTCCGCCGCCTTTGCGCCGCTGTACCACGTAACGCCATTGTATCTTTCCGAAATTGATGGAGATCCATTCGGCGGGAAATTCGCCCGGTCCACCGGCGACGTTAAACCGGCTGATCAGGCAGTTGGACATTTTATACTCCATGTACATGAGCTTATCGCCGCCGGACCGGCAAAGTTCCAGGACGACATGGTCGATATGGGTGCCGGCGGCGCAGGCCAGCGCCAATTTAGGCGATGCGATGTCGAGCAGCTTGGTGAAGATGAAGCCTTTAAAGTCCGCCCGTTCCGCGCTGGCGCCGCCGGCGCTGCTGGCCGTGGTGGATATGTTTTGATTCAGCCCGGTTTCGAAGGTGATGACCTCGATCCAATTCGGATGCCGATCATCACCGCTCTCGCCATCAATGCCGTCGATGCGTACAAAAGCGTCGAATGCCATCGGTCAATATTCCCTTTCTTGTCCCGTGGGTTATATGATCATGACCCCAAGCCGGTTCCTCGGCCCGATCGGTCTCAGGGGGATGGTGAAACTTCATCATAACGATTCCCACCCCCCTGGTTGAAGCCGGAAAAGCAAAGAATTTCAGCTATTTAAAAGTCTTCCCGATGGGAGCGTGTATCAAAGCCTGTGAGTTGAAGACTTGTATTTTGAATGAAGCATGTGACCAATACAAAAAAGTATTGATGCTTGTCAACCCTGTTGGGGGGCGTCCCAGGGCAATCGCATGTAACCCAATGAACACCCATTGTCACTAGGATGAAGCTAATCGCCAAGCGCCGGGCAACCATGGGCGGCCATATAGCATCCGTTTCCACATCACTACCTCATAGCATTTTTTCCTGGCCGACAAGGCGGCCTGCCGGCGCCGTTGGAAGGGATGACGGCCAGGGCGTCGCATACATGGCCGGCCAGGATATCGATGATGGCCGAACGCCGACCCAGCGCGTCACGCTCCAGCACAACCTCCAGCCCCTGGGTTTCCAGGGCCGCTTTCCACGAGTCCTCCGGACCGGCCAGGTCCTCTTCGAAATGGACTCCCGCCACCAGCATGAACGGCATCAGGCGCACCCGCCGAAAACCGGCGTCGATAATCCGGCGCACCACGGATTCGCGACTGGGCCAGCCCTCTTCGATCATACCGCCGAAGGCACGGTTGCCGTACATCTCCGCGAGGCGGTGGTAAAAGGCCGGATAGACGGTCCAGGCGCAGTGATCCGTGCCGTGCCCCACCATGACGACGGCCTCGTTTTCATCCCTTTCAAAGACCGGTGCCAGGGCCTCGGCCGCTGCCTGGTGGTCTTGCTGGCTGCACAACAGGGAATGGCCCACGCTCACCCGGCATACCGGATGCTGTACGTCGCTGACCAGGCGGTGGAATTCATGGCCGCAGATGATGTTAAATGACTGCACCACGGCCCATGCATGCCCCTGGCCGGCCAAACGGGCGACCGCGGCGGCCGGATCGAGCGTTTGGACGCGGCGCTGTTTGAGCTGGTGACGGACGATGCGCGACGTGAAGGCCCAGTGGATCTCATGGCCTGGAAAGCGCGATTTCAGGTGGCGATCCACCTCTTCGTAAACCAACCGGGACCGGCTGGTGGTGCCGAAGGCGGCGATGATGATGGGGTGTGTCACGATTGAATACCTCCCTGGTTTGGGTTTCCCATCCGATAAAGCGCTCGATACATATGGCACGCCAAGCGTGATTGGGGATATGGGTTATGGAAAAGCCGGCTCGGACAGTCGCCCGGGCAGGCGGCGGACGCCTCGCAGTCGCCGCAGGGCGCCTGCGGCGGGCGGCAAGCAGGCAGCCGGCGCCGCCTTTCGATTTCGGGGGTCCACACCGTGCCTGCGGCAAACCGTTCATCGTGGCAGGTTTGGCCGCATGGAAAGAGACGCCCGTCGGGCGTCACCGCCACACTTTGGTTCAGCGCGGCGCGGCAAAAAGCAGTGTGCCTGGCGACCTGGCCGTCGGGCGGAAAGACCAGGTCCCACTCGCGCCACCGCATGGGTGGCGATCGATGTTCATTGACCATTTGCAGGGCGGCGTGCATGCGGCCCAGGCCGTTTTGCAGGCTCTTTGGGTCGGCCGCGGCCACATGGCCGCTGTCACGCGCGCGTCCTTTATTGACCAGCAAATCGAGGCCGATCCCCCGTGCCATGGAAAACCCGGCCAGCATCAGCACCAGCCGGTCCAGAGCGGCGGCGGCCTGAGTGACCACAGCGGTAACCCGGAATGGAATGCCGCCGGCCTCCAGGCGCTTTAGCCCGCGAAGGGTTTCAGCCGCCATGCCGCGCTGCCGCTCCTGGATATCGGGCGGTCCGTCCAGACTGCCCCCCACTTGAACACGATGGCATCTAACCAAATCAATCAAGTGGGGTGTCAGGCATGTGGCATTGGTTTGCACGCCCACGCCGCGGCAGGATGCGTTGTCGCGTGCCATTGACAATGCGGTTTCGATCAGTTCCGGCGCAAGGGTCGGTTCGCCGCCGGTGAGTTGCAGATGAAAGGGAACGCCGCCGGCCGCACCCAAATCAAGCGCCCGCCGCAACACGGCTGCGCTCATGTCCATGGGCGGACCATTGTCAGCGTTGTAGCAGTAGCTGCACCGCAGGTTGCAGCGGGTGGTCAGCATGATGATAAGATAACGAATGCCCATTTAAAGCGTCACATTCAACCCCGTCACAAAGCGAATGCCGTCATCCGGATAGCCGTAATGCACTTCAAACCCTTCATCGAACAGATTCTGGATGGTGACAAACCACTCCACCGAAACGGATTTGATCTTGAACGGCTGAATCGCTTTAAGATCCACTGTTGTGTATGCGTCGAGTCGTTGGGTCTCATCATTGGTCGCTTCGCTGTACTGTTCCGCGCAGTGCCGTACGCCGGCCTCCAGGCGGATGCCCCGGGGCGGCAGGGCATACTGCAACGCCGCCTTCAGCGTGTATGCCGGCGTGTACGGCAGGTCTTTGCCCGCCGAACCAATGGCCGGCGCCGGCGCGTATTTGAGTTCGGAAGCCTGAAAGACGGCATTGAGATCCAGCGCCAGGCCGGATTTCCATGCATATTTAGCGGTAGCCTCCACCCCCTGACGAAAGGCGTCCTCGGCATTGCCGGGCTGATACACCAGGTCCGCCCGGCGCAGATAGACAATTGGGTCCATGGTGTCCGACCGGAATACGGAAAGCTGGAACAGGTGCGTTTTGCCCCGCCGATATTCGATGCCCACATCATAGGAGAAAATCTGCTCCTCGGACAAGTCCGGGTTGCCGCGCACCTGGTCGATACTGCCATGGCTGGGCTGGTAGAGTTGTCCGAAGGTGGGAATCTCGACGCGGTAGCCGGTGTTGAGTTTGGCCGTCCACCCTTCGACGATCCGGACGCTGACGCCCGCGCTCACGCCGGGATGGGTATCGAAATCGCTGGTGTGATCCACCCGTATGCCCAAGGTGGTGGTGAACCGGCTGAAGTGACGGTACGCCTGGGTGCCGATCCCGGTGATGGTTCGATGGTGGACACCGGAAAGGGTGTGGTCCACATCGTTTTGTTCGGCAATGGCGTTGAGGCGCATCTCCCAGATATTGTCCTCGTCGCTCCAGGCGCACTCGCCCTTTGCACCCCATTTGGTGTTGTTCAGATTGGAGATAAATCCGGATTGGGATCGATCCTCCAGGTCCGTATGGTCGACATACAGATTGAAGGTATAGTCCCAGGATTCTCCTATCAGTCCTTCCATACGGCCGTCCAGGGAGCCCTTGGAATAGGTTTGACGGGCATCCGGCGTCGGATTGTCGTTGGGACCGCTGCTGCCGTGGTCGGATGCGTAGTAGCGGCCGTCGACATTGACCTGTTGCCGTTCGGAATACTTCCGCCCCCAGTGAAGTGTGATACGGCCGCTGTCACGGTCGCTGTTGGCGCGCTTGCCATCCCGGTGCTTGACGCCGGCCGTGGCCGAGTAAGTATCCGCACCGGCCAATAGACGGTAGCTGACGGCCCCTTCGGCCAGTCCGTACGAGCCGCCGTTGGCCCTCAGTTGGGTCCAATGACGCGGGCTCTGATGGTCGGTGGGCGCCCGGGTAATAATGTTGATGGCGCCTTCGCTGCCGCCCGGTCCCAGCCAGACCGGCACGGGCGGTTTGAACACCGTGATGGATTCCACCAATTCAATGGGAATGCCCGACAGATCCGCACTGCCGTATTGGCTGCTGTTGAGCGGGCGGCCGTTGAGCAGCACCAGTACACCACCGGACTTTCCAGACCCGCGAATGGAGATGCGCGCGCCCAGGCCGGTACTCTCCTTGACATCCACGCCGGGCAGGGAATGCAGTGCCTCCTGGACGCTGAGGATATTGCGCCCCTTGATCTCCTCACGGCTCACCTGCTCCACCAGGTTGGGATGCTTCTGGATATAATCCTGGATACGTTCGGCCGTCACCACCATGTCGGCCATGGTTTCCGAAGCCATTTGACCGTGACCGTCCCGGGCATCGGCGCTGCCTGGAAGGATGAACAACACGATTCCGAAAATTGCCAAAAGACGCTGTAGTAACTTTTCAAGCATGATCATCAACCCTGTTGATTCTAGTTTTTGCTGTAGCAAAGCTGTGAACTGATTATCGGATACAAATCCAGGCTCATTGCCAATCCGCTTCTGTTTTTTATCACCCACTTTATAAAGGCTCGCGCCAGGTTGGGATGATTCAAAACCAGCTCCTGACCAAACGTTTCAAGATCTTGCTGGACACGCCAATAAATATGCATTTATTTCTCCTATCCGAAGACCCCATGCCGTCTACTCAAGATTCAGGTATCAGCCAAAGGTCTTCTGAAAGTTCTTGTGTCTCAGGATCAACCAGACAATGACCGGAGATCCCAATAGGGCAGTGACCGCATTGAGGGGCAAAACGGTTTGACTGCCGGGCAACTGGGCCAGCAAATCGGCGGCCAGGGCAATCGCGCCGCCCAACAAGATGGTAGTGGGTAAAAGTTTACGATGGTCGGCACTGCCTAACAGCACCCGGCCCAAATGGGGCACGGCAATTCCAATGAAAGCCACCGGTCCGCAAAATGCCGTGACCGTGCCGGCCAACACTGCGGTAACGGCAATCACCACCAACCGTAAGGATTTGATGCGCAGCCCCATGCTGCGGGCATAGTTCTCCCCCAGCAGCAGCGCATTGAGCGGTTTGCCAATCATCAGGCTCGCCAGCAGGCCTATCACGATGACCGGTGCAAACAGTACCATGTCGCGCCACGTCACAGCGCCGAAACTACCAAAGGTCCATGCCACGTAAGCTTGGATGCGCTCGGCCGCGCTGAAGTGGATCAACACGCTGACTGCCGCGTTAACGGCAAAGCCGCACAGAATGCCAACAATCAGCAGGGCCATCACATTGCTGACCCGCCTGGCCAGGGCGAGAACGGCGGCCAGCACCATGCCGGCGCCCAATCCGGCCGACAGCACCATGGCGGCTCTGCCCGTCAAGCCCAAACCTTCGATAAAGCGAGGGCCAACGCCGTCGGAAGCCCCCCAGAGCACCACCAGGGCCGCCCCCAGGCTGGCGCCGGCGTTGACCCCCAGCACCGACGGCCCGGCCAAGGGGTTGTGAAACAGATTCTGCAGCAACAGGCCGCTCAAGGCCAGTCCGGCGCCGGCCAGCACCGCGGTCAAGGCCTTGGGCATGCGGAACAGCCAGACGATTTTCTCCCACGCCTCCCGATCGGCGTCACCACCGGTTAAAATGACAAGCATTTGATCCAGCGGAATCATGACCGAGCCGGTGACCAGGTCGAGCAGGAAGAGGACGGTCAGGGTGATTAGCAGGACCGTGCAGAGCAGGAGAGGGGGAGACGCGGGGATGTTGGGTTCAGCCATCGTCTTTTCCTGAACAGGTCGCCGTTGCTGTTTAGATTTACTTTGATCCGGTTTCAAAATATTGCTCTTTTCTCCCAGAAAGTTTAACCATCTGCCTTTCAGTCTATTTTACTACCTGCAAACGTCTATCTTCTTTCGACCATACTCTTTATGCCGCATTGGAATTTACCCAAACCGTACCGCCGCCCCCCCCTCTTCCCTTCTCCCTGTCTCAGCGCCTCCCCCTCCCCTTCCC
>JABDRH010000386.1 GCA_013041835.1 Desulfatitalea sp.
TAGACCAGTTCGGCTGGCTTCCCATGCCGCGGGGCCCGCCGATCCACTCCATGTTTTCGATGAAGCTTTTGACCATAAACATGAAGGCCAGGGAGATGATGGCCAGGTAATCCCCCCGGGTGCGGAAAGAAGGAACGGCCACGATCAACGCTCCCAGCGAGGCTGCAATACCGCCGATGAACAGGGCCAGTGGAAAGCAATACGGCCCCAGCGCTTCAGGAAGCACCGGGGCGCCCAGCAGGCGATCCTGCTTGAACAACCAAAGGTTGACGACCGAGGCGGCATACGCGCCCACAGCCATGAAACCGGGATGGGAACAAGAAAACTCGCCCATATAGCCATTGATCACATTGAGGCTGAGGGTCAGCATCACGGCAATCATGATCAACTTGGCCACCTGTAGGCGATAGTCGCTGGCCGCGGCCCAAACATGAATCACGCCATATAGCACCAACAGATGCAGCAACGCCGCGCATCCCACAGGCCACCGCTGCAGGCCGGCGGCGGCCCGGTTGGACCAACCGGCCGACAGGCGCGCAAACAGGCACACCGGCAAAATATAAATCAGGAACACGTAAAACATGGCCGACGGCAGCAACCACGGCTTTTTCAACACCAGGGTGCTGCCGAACAGCGCGGGCACCTTGGGAAGATAAATCATCACCGCCAGGGCATCACCCCAAAAGTGCTCAATCAGCACCGCCCCCAGCAACCCCGTCAGCCACCCCAAGGCAGGAATGTCACCCAACGCCTGCTTTAGGGAGGTCAGGTATTCATTGCACGCCTTTCCAACAGTCAGGAAGCTATGTCCTCCGCTTTTATGACACGTTTTCATCTTTTATCCGTGCCGCTCTGTTCGGGAACAAACGATTGAGGGGCGAGCAAGATGGGTATCCTTGCCGTCTTCTTCGTCACTAAAGGCGCAGTTGCGTACTGTGCGCCTGCCCGAAAAGGCCGTGGGGCCTCAAGGTCAGCAACAGCAGCACAATGCCGTAAACGACTAGATTTTTAAACGTCGAAGGCAGCAGCATCACCGAGAAAATTTCGATAAAGCCGAGCATGAAGCCGGCCAGGGCGGCGCCCAGAATCGATCCGCGCCCGCCAAGGATAGCTGCCACGAAAGCCTTCCATCCCAACATAATACCCATGAAGGGATCCAAGACCGGGTAGGCCATGCTGTACAAAACACCGCCGGCCGCTGCCAACGCAGATCCAATGGCGAAAGTGAGCGGGGCGAGCATGTCGATGGAAACCCCCATTAGCGGCACGATTTGGAAATCATAGGACATGGCACGCATGGCCATGCCCCACCGACTCGACTGGATAAAGCGATGCAGAGCCGCCATCAGGAACAAAGAAACGCCCACAATGAGAATCTTTTTGTTGGTGACGAAAACGCCGCCGATTTCATAGGTCACCGTACCAATCAGTTCCGGAAAATTAAGCCGTTGGGTGCCCAGCACGGCCAGGTTGGCGTACTCTAAAATGATGCCGATCATCAGGCCCGTGATGGCCGCGGAAGCCCTGGGCGCGTTGCGCAGGGGGCGGTAGCCAACCCGTTCAACCAGGACACCTATAAAGGAGGTCAATATCATCGTCAGGATCAGGGTCACAACCAGCAGCAGCCATCCCGGCGGATGCCACGCCACGGCCGCCACCAGTGCCAGCAGTGCCGTTGCGATGCCGAAGCCGATATAAGCGCCGGTCATAAAAACATCGCCATGGGTAAAATTAAACAGCATCAAAATGCTGTAGACCATGGCGTATCCCAGTGCGATGAGGGCGTAAAAGCTACCCCACTGGAGCGCATTGATCAAATTTTGCAGGAAAGCGTCCATACTAGGGGCAGACCTGCTTATAGAACTCAAACGCCCCTTTATCGCTGATGCGCACGATGACGGCGCACTTTACCGGGTCCCCCTCTTCGGTGAACGTCATGTTACCCGTGATGCCGGCAAAGTTCTTTATCTTGGCCAACTGATCGCGCACGGCCCGCCGATCCTTTTTAATATCACCCGACAGGCCGCCGGTGTTTTCAATGGCTTGCTGGGCCAAACGGATACTGTCCCATGTCAAGGCGGCCACATCATCCGGAACATAACCGTATTTGGCGTTATACTGGTCAATGAACGCCTTGGTGGCGCCCTTGGCCCCGGCAGCCGCATAGTGTGTGCTGAACAAAAGGCCGTAGCAATCCGCGCCGCACAGATTCACGGTCTCCGCCGATCCCCAACTATCACTACCGACGATGGGCTGGTTGAAGCCTAATTCGTGAGCCTGTTTTACGATCAGAGCCACCTCGTTGTAGTACTGGGGAGTGAAGAGAAACTGCGCACCGCTTTCCTTGATTTGGGTCAACTGAGAGCTGAAATCGGTGTCTTTGGTGGTAAAACTCTCGTACGCCACCACCGCACCGGGACCGTTGAGTTCCTCCCACGCCTTCTTGAAGAACTCGGCCAGTCCCTTGGGATAGTCACTGGCAACGTCGAAGAGGACGGCCGCCTTGGAATAGCCGAACTCCTCCTTGATGAACTTCGCCACGACCGGTCCCTGGAAAGGATCAAGAAAACATCCGCGGAACACGAAGGGACGATCCTTGGTGGTATCCGGATTGGTGGACCAAGGACTGATCATGGGGGTTTCATAATCATTGGCCACCCCACCCGCGGCAATGGCCTGTTTGGAGGCTTGGGGGCCGATGATCGCCAACACCCCGTCTTCGGTGATCATTTTGGTGTTGGCCTTGACCGCCGAATCCGGCTTGGATTCATTGTCCTCCACGACGATTTCCACTGGATACTGGGTATCGCCCACCTGAAGGCCGCCGGCCCGTTGAATCTGCTCAAGCCACATCCGGGCCGCGAATTGACTACCCTCGCCGACTTTTGGAATATCGCCGGTGACCGGCGCATTGATGCCGATCTTGATGATCGTCTCCCTTTTCTTCCCGCAGGAAAACAGGGTCACGACTAGAAGCGCCGAAAGGGCAATCGCAATAATCAGGGTCGATTTACGCATGGTGTCTCCTTTCTATATGGATTTCACCCACAGCATATTGGTGGTGCCGGTCTCCCAGATGGGCCGACCGGCGGTAATGACCACACGATCTCCTTTATGCACATGGCC
>JABDRH010000388.1 GCA_013041835.1 Desulfatitalea sp.
TCTCCGTAACGCCGCTATACTTCAATAAGACACCGGAAACCCAGGAAGAGATGGATCTGCTCAAGAAGCGGATCTATACATCTCCAGCTTTCAGAGGCACCCTGGTGGCCGAGGACGGTACCGCGGCGATGCTCGTGACCGAATTTATGGAAAACGTGCCCTATTCGCGCGTGCACGACAAGCTTCAGCAACTGGTCAAGGACTATTCGGATCAAAACACCTCCGTGCACATCGTGGGATTTCCTTCCCTGATGGGCTGGATTTACAGCTTGAAAGGGCAGATCCTTTTTATTTTCTTAATCAGCATCATTGCCATGATTGGTATTCTCCTGCTCATCTTTCGGGGGAATTTCGTGGGCATCGTCGCGGTGATGGGCAGTGCGATGATACTCACCACCTGGGGGCTGGGTTTTATCGGGTTTACCGGCATCAACTTCAGTCCCTTGCTCTACGTGCTTGCCTTTCTCATCGGCGCGCGGATGATCGGCAACGCGCAGCAGATCTCCTACCGGTATTTCGAGGAGCTCGACGCATCGCGGGGAGACCGGCAGATGGCCTGTTATGCGACCATGCGCACGATGTGGGTGCCGAACGTTACGGCCGTGGCCACCGATGTGGCCGGGTTCGCCGTTTTGTTCGCCGCCAAAATCATCCTCATGCAGCACCTGGCCGTCATCATGAGCTTCTGGATGGCGACCATCGCGCTGACCGGTTTTCTGGTGCCCGTGGTGGCGAGTATTCTTCCGTGGAAAGTGGATACCTCCCCATGGAACAAAGGGACCTGTCAGACGGACTGGCTGGGGCGCTCGATGATGGCCATCACCAACCGGTCCATTGGGAGCAGGGCCGGCAGGTATGTGGTTGGAACCGTGATCGTTTTGGTTGCGGTCGGCGCAGTGGTTCAAATCAAGGAGCTAAAGATCGGGGATGCATCTCCCGGCTCTCCCATCCTCGCGTCAGACCATACGTACAACCTGGACCAGCGGTTCATCAACGAAGAATTCAATCGTTCTTCGGAAAGCCTCGTTTTATACTATCAGGGCGAGCCTGAATCGGTTTCCGACCCGGTCGTGCTCAATACGTTTGAAGACTTCGGCCGATACATGAAAAAACGCCTTCCCGACATCTATAAATCCGCTTTATCCATCAACAACACGATCAAGTCAGTGAATGCACTCTGGCATGACGCGGACGAGGCGTGGAACCAGTTGCCCATGCAGTCTCATGTGATGCGATATTGTCACGGCTATATCTATCAATACCTGGGGCCTGAAACGCTAAATTTGTTCATCGGCCAATCGCGTGAACATGCGCAGACGATCTTATTCTTTGCAGACCACACGTCGGACAACCTGCTGCGCATCCGCGACGCCGCCTATGATTATTTCAAGACGCATCCCATGAAGGTCGAAAAGGGCGAATTCAAACTGGCCGGCGGCAGGATCGGAATGGAGATCGCCCTGAATGAAGCGATGAAAAAGTACCACATCATGATCGATTTAATGATCTATTCCGCGCTTTTTCTGATCATGACGTTGATGTACCGGTCGTTGCTTGCCGGCGTCATGTTGACCGTGCCATTGATCCTGTCCAACAGCCTGGCCGCCGCGTACATGGCATTGTCGGGCATGGGGCTATCGGTCAACACGCTTCCTGTTTTTGCGATCGGCGCGGGCGTGGGCATTGATTTCGCGATCTACCTTTACAGCCGCGCCATTGAAGAATTCCCGCTTCAGGGCGGAGACTGGAAAAGCACCATTACCCAGTCCATATGCACCTGCGGCAAGGCAGTGGTCTTTACCGCATTGACGATCATTTTGCCGATCATCACCTGGTACTTTTTTTCGGATTTTAAATTTCAATCCGATGTGGGGTTCTTTCTAACCATCATCATGAGCGCGAACGTACTCTTAACCATGACGCTGCATCCGTTGATGCTGTATATCATAAAGCCGAAATTCATCACCAGGGCGGCCCGATTGCAACCCGTGGCTCCTCTGGAGGCGAAGGCGAGGGCTTAAGAACCGTCAAGGGATGACCCGGATCAACGGCACCGAGACATCAGGGAGCAATGGTTGTCTAAAAAGGCCGGTAATCTGCAAGGCTGGATGAGCATCACCGGCGCGACAATGTCCATCTTCGGCGAAGGGGCGGCCATGTATTCCTTCCATGGCTATGTAAGGCATACAGCTGGACACGCGGTGAAGTGTCGGTCGGAATGAGTGTCATCGTCATGCTGGTGGCGCTGCTGGCGCCTGCAGCCGGGTTCTTCGTGGGCAAGTATGGTTCGAGGAAGGCCATCGTTGGCGGCAATAGGGTACTTATTTTCTATCCTTGATCATTATGTCGGCAGTCGCCGCTTTTGGCCTGGTATGCATCATGGCCATACGATCACCTGCGGCTCTTGCTTTAAACGCGGGCGCCAAACCGTCGGAAGGCTTCGCTGAAACGATCAGATATTGAAGGAGATGTTCGATGATGAAAAAGCTAAAATTTGTACGTTATCTGCCTACCCGCATCAAGTTGATGAAACAAATGAAAAGCATTGCAAAAGCGGAAGGCGCTACTGCTTTCATGGGGCCATTGTTCGAAAAGAGTAAGCAGACACCGCTAAAAAAGTTGAAATCCGGCACAAACAAGATTGTCGTGAAAACCGTACATTTCGGCTTTCAGCCCATGATTATGGAAAAAGACGTTCGCGTGCCCGTGCGCGACGGCGTATGCCTATTGGTGAACGTATTCCGTCCCGAGAAGGAAGGCCGATATCCGGTGGTATTGTCCGCCGATGTTTACGGGAAAGACCCTTTTTTCTACCCCGGACAGACCTCAACCACGCCCGCTTTATCTGGCATCGGTGGTGTTTCGACCAGCATGTACACCCCTTTTGAATCTCCCGACCCCGGTTTCTGGGTTCCCAACGATTATGTCCTGGTCAAGATGGCGATGCGCGGTACTTCGGATTCCGATGGAGACATCGCCCCCTTCTTTTCCGATGTCGAGGCCCAGGATTATGCGGATGTGATTAATTGGGCCGGCACGCAGCCATGGAGCAACGGCAACGTGGGCACAAACGGTGTCTCTTACCTGGCCGTGACCCAATGGCAGGTTGCCCAATTGAACGCCAAGCACCATAAGGCGATGATCCCGTGGGAAGGGTTTAACGATATGTATCGGGATCTGGTAACGCACGGCGGCATTCCCGAGAGCCTGTTGGTGCAGTTCTGGTCAAAAATCGTCACGATGAAGTGGCCCGACAAGGCGTGTGAAGACGTCAACGCGGTACTGAGAGCGCATCCGCTTTATGACGAATACTGGGAGTCCAAAGCCGCCGTTCTTTCAAAGATAAAGGTGCCGATGTTGGTCGGTGCCAGTTGGTCGACGCAGGGATTGCACTGCCGGGGATCGCTCGAAGGCTTCAAACAAAGCTCTTCGGAGTTAAAATGGCTGTATATCCACGGGCGTAAAGAATGGGAGCATTACTACCAGCGCGAAAACCTTGAACGTCAGAAAAGATTTTTCGACTATTTCCTGAAGGAAAGAAAAGACAACGGCTGGATCGATACCCCCAGGGTGATGGTCGATGTTCGGGAGAGATTCTTTGACGGCCATTTTCGGTATGAGAATGAGTGGCCCATTGCACGCACGCAATACACGCCCTTGTACCTTGACGCTGAAACATCATCCCTGAATATTTCTCCGGTAGTAAAGGAATCAAAAGCATCCTACAACTCGAAAAACAAATCCGCTGAAAAGAATGGGCAGGCCCGTTTCAATATCACCTTTGACACGGAAACGGAGCTGACCGGGCACATGAAACTGAAGCTATGGGTCGCCACGGACGGCTCTGACGATATGGATCTTTTTATCGGGATCAGAAAATTTGACAAGCATGGCAAAGAAGTGTGCTTCCCCGGCTTGAACCATAGAGAAGGAGGCCCGGTGACCATCGGGTGGTTGCGCGTAAGCCACCGTGAGCTTGATTTGAATCGGTCGACGCCGTATCAACCATGGCT
>JABDRH010000032.1 GCA_013041835.1 Desulfatitalea sp.
GTCAGGGCCCTGACCGCCAAGCCGGAAATGGTGTACGAATCCGGCCGCGTCAAGATCAAGGCCCCCATCGCGGCCAATGCCGCTCTCGGGCCGGTCGGGGTTGAACTCCAATTGGAAACACCTTTAAAATCGGTGGGCACCTTCAAATCCTCCGAGATCAACGGCGAATTGGAGCTGGGCCGGCGTAAGTTCAAATACAGCGCCAAGGTTGAGTTCAAGGTCGAGGTGACCTTGCATCCAAGGCCTATGACCGGGCCGGAGCCGGTTGCAGAGACGGTAAGGGAGATGTCGCCTCAAGCGGTAAGGGTAGAACGTAAAGAAACAATTCCCTCCAACCAGCCCGCACATACATCAAAATGGAAACAAGCAGTTGATCAAGAGGGCGTTGTCGCTGTTATTGTTTCTTTTATATTCGGTACCGCCATATGGTTTTTAACTGCTGGGAGGGGGGGCGTCTGCCTTGATCCCGCGTTTAATACAACGACTCCGTTTATGTATACCATTGATCAGAAGGATTTAAAAGCGTGACACATTGACGCCGATTGCTTTTCTGAAAATGACACATAAACTGCGCCATAGCGAAAACAAGCGTGTTCGCTACATGCAGCGGTTACGTGATGCCTGGCTTGTTTTCTGCTTCATCGTTGCGGCGATCCTGTTATTGAATACATGGCACTATAAAAGCACCTTTTCAAATGAAAAGATCGACGCTGCTTTTGAGCCTATCACTTCAAAGTACGGAATCAAGATCGTCTATGAGGTCAGCGATGACTATTTTTTTCCGGAAGAAAGAACCATTATTCCAGCCGGACCTCCGCGCAGCAGCAAAATAAAGCCGATCTACCGCCGGGTGCTTGTTAGATATCCTCGGATCTTACAGAAGGCTTTTGACAAGTACCCGGTTGATATCATTAAACGATATCTTAATGCAATCTACTTTGCAGGAGAAATCGATGATGGGGAAGCAAAGTATGCTGGAACATTGGACCCTTTCAGGCGGATTGTCTACCTGGTGGACAACGGCTATTACGACGATGAGCAGGCAATAAGCACTTTCCATCATGAATTCTGTACAATGTTGCTGAGAAGCCACTCTTTCTATGTCAATCCCTGGACGGATAACCACCCAAAAGACTTCAAATACCTATGGGAAATATATGATGCCTGGGAAGAAGTTAGAGAAGCTCGTCTAAGCGTTACCGATGAATATTGTTATGAACGCGGCATTGTAACAAATTACGGATTGACCACCTTCAGCAATGACTTGAGCGAGTATTCTTCAATGATTTTCACCTATCCGGAAAAGTTCAAAAAAATCATGAATCAATACCCGCGCGTGCGCGGCAAGTTCCTGGTGTGGCTGGAATTTTATCAAAAGATCGATCCCATCTTTACCGAGGCGTATTTGTTGGGAGAAAAATGATGGGTTGGAAAATGATATCTGTAAAAGAAATATTGAAGAATCTGCAAGGGCGCGGAGCACGCACTGGCATTTGTATTTGCCCTATGAATTCAGGATCGTGCTTTTCGTGGTGAACGCTTGATTCACTTTTCCGACTCATCGTCATTGAGAGCGCAGGCATATTTTTGAAAGCTTAGGGGCACACGGCGAATGCCCCGTGAGAAACAACATCTGCAGTTATCGATTTTCGGCCGGCTCTGTCCCGAGCAATGATATTGATGGAAGGAGGGGCAAAAATGTTCGACGGATTTATCCGGATAAAAGACATTCCCGGTGAAAGCACGGATCAAAAGCATGCCGACTGGATGGAAATCCAGTTTGCCACCTCGGCCGACGGCGACTTTCCCCAGGACGAAGTCACCTTTGCCTACGACAAGATCGAGTGGCACTACACCAAACAAAAGCGCGAAGGCGGCGGCCCCTCGGGCAACGTCGCCACCGGCTGGCACCTGGCGAAAAACTGCAAGGCTTAAGGGATTTAAAAGGAGACCCCCATGCCGATACGGTACACCGTCCGACGCGGAGACAGCCTGTGGAACCTGTCCTGCCGCTACCTGGGCAGCGGCGCCCGCTGGCGCGGGATATTCGACGGGCACAACGATCACGTGGCGCAATTCGGCCCCCAGCCGCAACAGTGCCTGTTCGCCA
>JABDRH010000393.1 GCA_013041835.1 Desulfatitalea sp.
CGCCATGGGCCTGCCGGTATGGGTGCTGTTGCCTTTTGCCGGCGACTGGCGCTGGCTGCGGCATCCCACGCACACGCCATGGTATCCATCGGCCAGGTTGTTCCGCCAGGCCCGGCCCTTTGATTGGCAAAGCGTCATCAACCAGGTAATGGCCCAACTGCCCGCATGGGTCGCGCAAAACATAAAGAATGGATAAGGAAGAAACAACGGTATCGGACGCCGTTGGAAAAGGAGCCGCACCATGCGCATTGCATTGATCGGAGGACGGGATTTTCAGCAATTCCCCACACAGTCTTATGGCGGCGTCGAAACGTGCGTGGAGAACCTGGCCTGGGGGTTGCACAAGGCGCGTAAGGATTTTGTCTGCATCGTGCCCAAACGCACGGTGGTTCAGGATTATCCCTTCGAGGTGATCGAATCCAACGTTGCCCCGCTATCCGGACCTGCCGACAATGTGTGGCCCTTTGCCCAAAGCCTGCCCGCCATCATCAAGGCGGTCAAACCGGATGTCATATGGGCGCAAGCCTTCTGGGCGGCTGAAACGCTCAAATCACTCAATATTCCCATCATCTGTACGTTTCACGATTTCGTGCCGGATACGGCGCGTAAAAATGCCTGGTTCACCTTTCGCGAAAACACCTGGTACCGATTCATCTCACAGTTTCAGTTCAATCAGTGGGTGGATGCCGCCGCGGACCTTTTGCGCGACCGATCATTCTGGCTGCACACCGGGCTGGCCGACCACGAATTTGATTTGGGTCCCGCGCAGGAGCGCCAGGACTACTATCTATGGGTCGCAGGCCTGAACTGGGGCTGGCACACCAAAGGTTTGGCACTGTTTATCGAGCTGGCCAAGCGCCATCCTGAAAAACAGTTCCTCGCCTATGGCACCGGCCGCCGGGAAATTGAGGCCCAGTTGACGACCCTTGCACGCACCCTGCCGAATTTTGAATTCGGCGGCGCACTTGAGCGTGGCCAAGCCCACCGCACCGCCTTTGCCAGAGCCCGCCTGTTCCTAATGCCGACCCAGATGCCCGAACCCTTCGGCCGCACCGTCATTGAAAGCATGTCCAAGGGGACGCCCGTGCTCGGCTCCACCAACGGCGCCGTGCCCGAACTGATCGCACCGGGCCTCAGCGGCCACACCGCCACGGCCCTGGATGACTATTCCCGCCTGTTGGACCATCAATACGACCATGAAGCCTGCTACGCTTACAGCCGCCGCTTTCACATCGACATCGAAATCGCATTTCTGACCCGAACCTCCGAACAGATTCTGAGCAGCGGCCATACCCGCAACACCCCAAGCGCCACCAAGGACAAAGCAACCCTGTCCGTGGAGCAACTGCTTGGCCAGGCGATGTACCTTCACCAATGCGGCGACCTGGCGGCCGCCGAAGACCTGTACCAGCGTCTATTGGGCCAAGCCCCGTCCGACGCCGACGCCCTCAACCTGCTGGGCGTGCTGTACCTTCAGCGACGCCAGCCGAAACAGGCCGAAATGCTGATCCGAAAAGCCATTACCGTGGCCCCCGATCAGGCCGAATACCACCAGAATCTGGCCAACGTACTGAAGTTTCAAGATATTTCATCATCACAGGCACACAGCCACCCCTGCCGACCGTCACCGGATCAGGCGCATGAAGCCGTGACCCTGCCACCTGAAGATCATGCCATGCGTTGCCCGACCGAACAGACCACTTGCCTGAAACGCTGGGATGTGATTCAGGCCGTGCTGGATCGTATCCAGGGCCACACCTACCTGGAAATCGGCATTGACAGAGGCGAATCCTTCAGGCGCATCCGGGCGCGGCGAAAAGTGGGCGTGGACCCGGCGCCCACCCAAAACATGATGGACGAGCTGCTCGACCAAGCCGCGGTCACCCAGTTTCACTACAACACCGACGATTCGGGCCATACCACGCACATCCGCCTGGAGGCCCGCACCCAGGACCAACAACGCTTGGTTCATCAGAACGAGGCGGCCAGCATTCTTTTTACCACTTCGGACCGGTTCTTTGCCCAATTGGCACCCGACCTTTTCCGGCTTCAAAGGATCAGCGTGGCCTTGCTGGACGGCTTGCACACCCACACCCAGACCTATGCGGATGTGGATAACACCCTGGCGTTTTTGGATGAAAGCGGCGTCATCCTGATCCACGACTGCAACCCGCCCACTGCGGCGGCTGCCTATCCGGCCGAGTCGTGGGCCACTGCCGCCCAGATGAATATCCCCTGCTGGACGGGTTCCTGGTGCGGTGATGTGTGGAAATCCATCGTGCGGTTGCGGTCCCGGCGCAGCGATCTGCACGTCTGCGTGCTCGACTGCGACTACGGCATCGGGATAGTGCGCCGGGGACGCCCCGAGCGCATGTTGGAATTTACCGACGACCAAATCGACAGGATGACATTCAAAGATCTGCAGGGACAGCGGGAGCGGCTGCTGAATCTCAAGCCGCAGGGGTATCTGGATGAAGTCTTAATTCATTTATAATGAATAGAAGCGTTGAATCAACTTGTTAAAGTAATAGTTTAAATTTTGATACGATTTCCGGCATAGGAGCGCAGCCATGCTCAATATCATTTACCGCATCTGCGACCAGCGTGATGGCCGCACCAAGATCGAGCAGGTGACCAAGCGGGACTGTTTTCTCAATTTCGTGGACGTGTTCGGCACCCAAAACCTGCAGGTGGTGGCGGACAACACCCGGCAAGAGACCCTCGACTTTATAGCCCGCTTCACCGACCGGGTGCAGACCACCCGCCTGGGAAATTCAGGCAGCTTTATGCACGCCCTGGACCTGGCACTGGCACTGGATGACGCACAGGCCGTCTACCTGATCGAAGACGACTACCTGCACCACGCCCACGGCCCGCGATACATCGCCGAGGGGCTTGCCCTGGCCGACTATGTCAGCCTCTACGACCATGCCGACAAATACCTTTCGCGCAGCCCCAATCCCCTGGTGACCGACGGCGGCGAGAACACCAAAGTCCGGCTGTCTCCTTCAACCCACTGGAAATACACCAATTCCACAACCATGACATTTGCCGTCAAGGTGGCCACCTTGCGGGCCGACCAGGCCGCGTTCCGGCAATACTGCACCGGCGCCACGCCAGGGGACTATTTCATTTTTCGAAAGCTGGCGGAAACCGGCCGCACCATCATCTCGCCCCTGCCGGGCCGCGCGACGCACTGCGACGAATTCACCTCACCCTTTTTCTTTGATCAGACGATTCCCATGCGGAAAACTTCCGAAGCCGCGCCCCTTGCCGCCGGAGCATCGCCTGCCGGGCAACCGGCACCGGTCTGAGCCGGGAGGAACACACATGATTCCGGTCATCATCCCCTTCTACAAACATCGCCATCAACTCGACAAGTGCCTGGCCCACCTGAAACGTCAGACCATGCCGGTGGAAACCTTCATCCGCGACAACACCCACGACAACATCTACTTCACCGCCGCGATCAACGAAGGCATCCGCCATTTCCTGCCAAGCCCGGCGCACTACCTGATCCTGCTCAACCAGGACATGTACCTGGAACCGACCGCGGTGACCGAAATGGTCAATTTCATGAACCGAAATCCCGGCTGCGGCATCGGCGCCCCGGTTCAACTGCACCCCCGGCGCCCCGATTACGCCATCTGGGCCGGCGGGTTCGACGCCTTTCCCATGGGAAAGCACCTGCACGGACCACTGGACCGCTTCCGGAACGACGCGCCGCTGCACTGGGCCAACGGCGCCTGCATGATCCTGCGCAAACAGATGGTGCAAGAGATCGGCCTGCTGGATAAAAACCTGATCTTTATCGGCAGCGACAGCGACTACTCGTTTTCCGCCCGTGCCCGGGGCTGGAGCATCTGGCGCATCGGCGCGGCCCATGGAGTGCACGACCACGGCGCCTCGGGCAACAGCGGCAACCCGATCATCGAAATGATCAAGGCCCGGGACATGCTTTACTTCAGCAAAAAGTGGCTCACCGGTGAATTGTACCGAAAAATGGCCCTGGAAGGCGACCGGCTCACCCCGGAGCGGGTAAAGACGATGGTGGATGAATTGACCCGGACCAAGCAGATGATCGCCGAATCGGTAAAACAAAACGCCCTGCCCTAGGGCTCACGCAATAATTAATTCACATTGTTAGGTGTTGAGGCGCTCACCCGGCAAGGATTTAGCAAACGGTGAACTTGAGGATCGGGTCGATTGCAGGCCATCTTTTTAAGCAACATTGGGGCAAGGTCAGTGTTTCGGCAAATAGTTGACATCAGGCCTGCCCTTCAGATCAACATCCGATGTAATAATGGTGCAACCATTCGCCTGAGCCGTGGCCAGCACAATGGCATCGGCCATGGCCAAGCCTTCTTTCAATGCCATGTCTGCCGCGGCCAATGAAAGCGTTTCGTCCAGCGCGATGACCGGAGACCGTTTCATATAACCTGCGGCAAGCAGCGCTTTCTCTTCACCGGCCTCTCTTTTTAAAACTTTATAAACTTCATAAAGAACAATGGAAGGGACCAGCAGGTTGTCCTGATCCACAAGATAGGCCTTATATTGATCGGCTAAACCGCCATTTGTAAACCACTCAAACCATCCGCATGAGTCCACGATGTTCATGCCGGTCGATCCTTCTTCTCCCGATAAT